>JAZQJX010000016.1:0-9345 GCA_045541875.1 Clostridia bacterium
CATAGCCTGTCATCGGGGGTGCTTCATAGGTTACCTTTGCATTCTTTATTATAAAACTTCCTGTGCTCGGTGAGTATGCAGCAAATGTAACATCTGTAATACCCTCTGATGCTGTAGGCTGATATGAGGGCTTTGATTTCTGAATGCCGTTTAAGAGTATCTTATATTCTGCTGTGTTTGTGTTGTATACAAAATCAACCTTATAGTCAGTATTTACCGCAAGATTTGAATCAACTACCAGGCGATGGCCATCAGCTTCAAGATTGTTAAAACCTACCATAAGCTGAGATGCAGGATTTCCTGTTGTAAATTCAACTGAATAGGTTACAGTTCCATTAAGCGCATTATTCGCCGGATAAGCTAAAGTCACGCCAATTCTGTCACTTACGGGGTTTAATGTGATTGTGTCATTTTCCGCCGCAACAGGGCTTGTGAATTTAACACCGTTTTTCTCAGCGTCGGTCTCACCATTTGCGGGAAGCCCCTCAAAGTATGTGCCATAGCCTGTTATAGGAAGAGGCTCATAAACAACCTTGGCTTTTGTAAGATATGCCATAGCGGTATTGGGTGAATATGCACCAAAGGTTACATCTGTGATTCCTTCGTCTGCAGTTGGCTGATATGAAGGATTTGCAGTTTTGTTTCCATTTACGTATATGGAATACTCTGCAGTTTCTGTATTATATTTAAGTTCAATAGTATATTGCGTGTCAGCAAGGGTGGAAGAGAAGACAACAAGTCTGTGTCCATCCTTATTAATGTCATTTATTCCCACGGCAAACTCAGGAGCCGGATCAGCCGTTGTCAGAGTAAAGGAATATGTTACAATTCCCTCAAGAGAAGAATTTGCATTAAAGCGGAGAGTTGAGTCTATTCTATCAGCTATGGGCAAAAGCAACATTTCACCATCTTCAACTGCTTCACTGCCAATAAATTCAACTCCATTTTCCGAAACTGTGCTCTGCCCTTCTGCCGGAAGCCCTTCAAAAAGAACACCGTACTGTACCTCTGCGGCTGCCGGTATAGCAACGCTTACAGAGCATATAGTAAAAAGCATGGCAAAAGTCAGCAATATTGACAACAATTTTTTCAATTAAATCACCTTCCTGCGTTATTTTACCGATATTTTTCGCGAAACGTTTCGCTATTTTGATTTATTATAACATAATCACTGATACATGTCAACTGCTTAAAAAACTTTTTTATATGTGACCAATATCAAATTCCTCACCGGATTTTGTCAGGTCTTCGGGAATTAGTTTGTCATCAAAATGAATGTCCACGCCTGTCGCTTCAAGATTTTTCTGAAGCTTTGTAATATCTATATCCCATATAACACTATTATCATCAATTGCAATTGCACAAGCCTCACCTGCCGCCTGTCCTGTAAGAATTGCAGGCGGAATGACCCTGAGGACATCCCAGGCATTGCCCTCTGCCGCAGCACTTCTGCCTGCGGTGATCAGATTATCAAAGCCTTTTTTTACCAAAACGCCGTATGGCACTTCGTAGAGATCATCCTTTTTGTTGAAGTCACATATTGCTCCTATTGAGTTTTCAAAGTGTCTGAATTTATCATCATCAGTAAGGGTATATTCACCATCAATGTGTCTTGTTGTTCTGAACTGACACATTGTGGGAATAGCTTGAATATCTCTTGTTTTTCTGTCATCATCCGATATTTTTTCGAGCATCTCCAGATGATTGTTTATGACATATCTTGCGATATCCTCAGCATTTGTACCAAGATAGGTCTTAACATTGTCCGGATGCTTTCTTCCGTTGCCGTCAGACTCCCCGCCGTAGTAATATTTCAAAAGATTTGCCATGTCTCCCGTTTGTGCAACCTTTGCACAGGTTTCCACTGTCATTCCATGACCTACAAAGGTGTGATAATTTGTTCCCTGAACTGTGGGGACACCGCTTCGGTACAATATATCCGCATCACCGGTAGCATCGACTATCATCTTACCCTCGTAGTATTCTGTTCCGGTCTTATTTTCAACTATCAGCCCCTTACACAGTGAGCCCTCCATAACAGGTCTGGAAATTACCGTGTCAAAGAGAAGTTTTACACCTGCATCATGCATAAGCTTCGTAAGCTCCAGTGTGAAAATCGGTGCCGAATATCTTGTACAAAGCCTCGTTTTTGCACTTGGGCCCGGTTCACCGTTTTTCCATTCGTCAGGCAGATTGTCGTAGCCGTGTTTTAACGAAAGGCGAAGAAATTCATCCGCCATTCCTTTTATAATCTGCACCCCTCTGCCATTGCACATAGACACAAACATATTTACAAGTCCAATTGTAGCAAGACCGCCAAGGCAGATGCTCTTTTCAATAATCATAACACTTTTTCCTGCACGAGCAGCAGAAAGTGCCGCTGCAACTCCCGCAACACCGCCTCCTGCAACAAGCACATCGTAGCTCCCTTTATGTTCTATTGTCTGATTAACTGTTATGTTAGCCATATTGTCCTCCTTAATTTAAACTAAATCTATATATATTTCTGCCACCTGATTCCAGGGAAAAATCCCCATAGATGAAAGAATATGGTAATTCGGAATCTATTTCAAATATGATTTCACCGCCATCAATCTTATAGGAAAACTTAACACCGTGAAGTTCTCCTCTTACATATTTCAGCCGATTTGAAGGGGTTGGCTTTACAATGATTTTCCCATCATGCTTTTGAATACCCATAAGATTTGCAAAAAGGTATTTTACACAAGCCCCAAACATCGGATGATTGTGAGAGGCACCGCCGTTCCAATATTCCCACAGGGTTGTGGCTCCTTTGTTTATCTGACTGCCAAAGGAATTTCCCTTCTCAGATGAAAGAAGTTTTATCGCAGTGTCAGCATATCCATTTTCGAAAAGAACCCGTATTAAAACATCAGTTCCGAACATTGATGTGTCAAATTCGCCCAGGGTATCATACTTTTCGTTAATTCTTCTGAGCATTTCCCTGTTTCCCATACCTATGTCACACCAAAAAGCTCCGGCACCCCCGACATCATCAAGGACCCTGTCGTCATTTACCGGATATTGCTTTGCCATTGCATCCTTAAGATGTTTTATTCTGCATACAACAGCATCTTTTTCCGTTCCGAGCACATCAGCCATCTCCAGCATAAAGCCAAGTGCTTTTATGTAAAAATATGTATTGACAAAAGCTTCGGGAAGCATAATCTCTCCGCTTATACCGCCCCAGTCCCCAAGACACCAGCCTCCTTCTTCTTCAAAGGAAATCAGTCCGTCTTTGAGTCTGGTATCCATATATGAACACCATTTAAGCATATATGGATAGGTGTCTGCAAGAAACTTCTTATCTCCATAATTTTTGTAGTAATAGTAAGGTACAATTACAATTGCACTGCCCCAGCCTCCCGGACCGCCTCCGCCTCCATAAAATGGTGCAGTGTGCTGAACATGTCCTGTGTGTATGTCCTGACAATCGCAAATGTCTTGAATCCATTTTTTATATAATTTTTTTGACGAGAGCAGCTGCATAGCACAATCGCAGGTCAGCTGACCATCACCGGTGTATCCGAGCCTTTCTCTGTGGGGGCAGTCACTGGGTACCCCGTAGTGCATATTTGAAAGTTGGGAACGTATATAATTATCATAAAGAGCGTTAATTATTTTATTGTCGCACTCAAACTTTGAGATATTGTTAATATCGGCATATACAACTTCAATATAAAGATCATCATGTTTGCCTTCTACTTCCAAATATCTGAATCCATGGCAGGTGAATTTCGGTATGCACACATTTGTGTTTCCGTCACTTACATATACATCTGTCTGAATCTGGCTGTCGCCACCTGCCGAGTTATAATCCATTTTACCGTCCGCAGACAGTTCCTCGCTGTATCTCACAATGGTTTTGTCACCCGCCGTTGCATTTTGAGTAAACACTGCCCAGCCGGTGGTGTTTTCGCCAATATCATATATGGCTTTTTGCTCATATTCAGCTACAAGTTCAGGATATATTATCCTGTGTACCCTGTCCGCAGGACATTCCTGCTTTTGCATAATGCCCTCAGGAATTCTTGCTCTTTTTGCCGTCTTTGTGAAGTTATCTTTTATTCTGAAATCCTGTTGTTCACCTATATAGACGTTATTAAAAACAAATCGGCTTTCTGATACCATCACGCTTTCATCGGAAACAATGTGCCCAAATCCGTCTATGTCAATATCAAAACAGAGTCTTGGCGTATCATACCACAAATCGCCTTCAATATTTCTGCATCTTTGATTGTACCATCCGTTTCCGAGAGTTATCTCAATTCTGTTTTCTGAAATATTAAGAAATTTTGTTACATCATATTCCAGATAATATATCCTATGTGTATGACTATCATTCAGAGGATACAGCAATCTTCTGTCCCACCTTGGCTCGTAATCCGACCACGAGGGCACCAGTAAATCCTGTGTGATTTTTTGTCCGTTTATGCGTACATCAAAAAAACCAAGCCCGCATATAGTAAGCTTCGCTTCTGTTATTTCGTTAGATATATCAAATGTTTTCAAAAATTTAGGCGATTCAAAATCGGGACATTGAATCCAGATTGCTTCATTACTAAATGCCATTATAGTATCTCCTGTGACAGTATAGATTCCACACTTAACGAAACGTTTCGCATTAAATTCATAATACCACGCCGTATTCCATTTGTCAATAATTTTTTAGAACATACAGCAATGTAGCAAGCATACATTAACTATCATTCATCACAGTCTTGACATTTCGGGAATTTTTGCTATAATAATTCTATGTGGGAGGTGATAATTCTGCATGAGGTAACCATAAAAGATGTAGCCAGAGTTGCCGGAGTTTCTATGTCAACAGTTAACAAAGCACTGACAGGAAAGACCGGAATTTCGGCTGAACTTAAAAAAAGAGTTCTTGACACTGTGGAAAAACTTAACTATCAGCCCAACAAAGCCGCAGGAGCAATTGCAAGAAACAGAGTACATATCGGAATTGTCATTCCTGATAATTGGGAAAACAGTTGCTACGATATAGTACAAGGTATAGAGCACAGAATGAAAATACTTGCCGATTGGAATTTTGCCAGCAAGACTATGACATATTCCATACATGATTCCGACACGGACAAAAATGTGCTTGATTGCTTGAAAAAGCTTCACGAAAAGAAAATTAAAGCATTTATTCTTTGCAAGAGCGGTAATCATTCTTATGAAAAAAGTATTGAGTATGCTGTGAAAAATGACATAAAGGTAGTGTGCATAGGTTATTCCCATCCCTCATACAACTCTAATTTTCTCACAATCGATTCCGATGCGTATAAATGCGGTCAGATTGCCGCTGAGCTTTTTGAGTTTGCTCTTACACCGGGAGAAGGTGCAGCAATTATCACAGGAAACAAGAATTTCTGGACAAACCGCGAAAAGATAAGAGGATTTGTTGAAAAATCAGAACAAAAAAAATCAATCACCTGTTTCAGCATTTCTCTTGACTCTGACAATAACGAAGAATCCTACAAAGTTGCAAAAGAGCTTCTTTCAAAAAATGTCAGTGCTATTTATATATCTTTGAGATCCATTGACGGAATTTGCAAAGCAATCAATGAAAGTGGCAAGAAAGTCAAGCTTATCACCACGGACCTTTTAGATGAATATAAAAAGTATTTTGAAAATGATATGATTACAGCAACCATTTACCAGAATGCTTTCATTCAGGGATCTGCTGCTGCAAATGCTCTTTATGATTTCTTTATTTTCGGAGATACTCCGCCGGATGTAATTCTTATTTCTCCCACCATTTTTACAAAAGAGGGTCTGATGCCTGATTATCGGACTGACATACATACATATCTGGGGTAATAGTGTTTAAACCGATTTTATAAAACAGATAAAAGTGTGGATTTTGCCGTATAATTTACATATATTTGACACAAAAAATTTATCTTCATATAAAAATATGTAAAAAATAAACATTGACTTATTTAAAGATAGATGATATTATAACTGTTATATTAATATATTTAATGGTAGAGGCGCACCTGTTAAAAAGTAGTATAGAGGAAAATTGCAGAATTTGACGAATCTATGCAAAAGGTAACGGTGCCGAAGTGTGTTTTTGTCTGCAAAAAACATTGCTGGTTGCATGGTTAAGAGCTCTGCAACTGTCGCCCCCGGGCGGAGTGCTATCTGAATGCAGTTTTTCTGTAGGAAAGTGTGTGCCCGGTTGTTTCAACCGGCTTTTTTTCTACACAGAGGAACTACACAGTTTAGTTAAATTTTATTACGGAGGTAATATTTATGAAAAAGTATAACATTGCCGTTGTCGGCGCTACAGGTATGGTTGGAAGAACATTCCTTAAGGTTTTGGAAGAAATCAACCTCCCTGTTGAAAACTATTATCTTATGGCATCTGCACGCAGTGCAGGTCAGAAAATTGATTTTATGGGTAAAGAATATGTTATTGAAGAACTTAATGAAAATTCTTTTGATAAAGATATTGACATTGCTCTTTTCTCAGCAGGCGGTTCAACAAGTGAAAAATTTGCTCCCATTGCAGCATCAAAAGGTGTTGTAGTTATTGACAACTCAAGTGCATGGAGAATGGATCCTGAAGTTCCCCTCGTTGTTCCGGAAGTTAATCCCGACGACATAAAATGGAACAAAGGTATTATCGCAAACCCCAACTGTTCAACAATTCAGGCTATGGTTGCATTAAAACCTCTCCATGACAAATATAAAATCAAGAGAGTGGTATATTCTACATACCAGGCTGTTTCCGGTGCAGGTCTTGCAGGATATCAGGATCTTGAAAACGGTCTCAAAGGTGAGGCTCCCAAAAAGTTCCCCCATCCCATTGCAGGAAACTGCCTGCCTCACATTGATTCATTCCTTCCCAACGGCTACACCAAAGAAGAAATGAAAATGGTTAACGAAACAAGAAAAATCCTTGGTGATGATTCCATAAAAATCACCGCAACAACTGTCCGTGTTCCGGTGTTTAACAGTCACTCAGAATCTATAAATGTTGAATTCTATAACGATTTTGACCTTGATGAACTTAAAAATGTTCTTGCAAATGCTCCCGGAATCATCGTTAAAGACGATCCTGAAAACAATGTATATCCCCTCGCTCTCGATGCTGCAGGCACAAACGAAACATATGTTGGCCGCATAAGAAGAGACGAAAGTGTTGACTCAGGTGTTAACCTCTGGGTTGTTGCAGACAACATCAGAAAAGGTGCTGCAACAAACGCAGTTCAGATTGCACAGAAACTTATTGAACAGTGGTCTGAATAATATAAACATATAGTTAGTATTGATTGACTTTTAGGTTATAAACTGACAAAGGCTGGAGGATAAAATGAAAAAGACTGTATTTACAGGCTCGGGAGTAGCCATTATCACTCCTTTTAATGAAAACGGTGTTAATTACGATGAACTCGGAAGACTTTTAGAGTATCACGTTGAAAACAAAACAGATGCAGTTATTATCTGCGGTACAACCGGTGAAGCATCAACAATGCCTGACGAAGAACACTGTGCTGCAATCAAATATGCAGTTGATAAAATTGCAGGAAGAATTCCCGTTATTGCAGGTACAGGTTCAAATGACACTCCTCACGCAATCAAACTTTCTAAGTTTGCTGAAAGTGCAGGCGCCGATGCTATTTTATCTGTTACACCCTATTATAACAAAGCCACTCAAAAAGGTCTTATAGAACACTTTACTGCCATTGCAAACTCTGTAAAAATTCCTGTAATTCTTTATAATGTTCCTTCAAGAACAGGTTGTAACATAAAACCTGAAACTTTGAAAAAACTTGCCAAGGTTGATAATATCGTTGCAGTTAAGGAAGCAAGCGGAGATCTTTCTCAGGCTGCTAAAATTGCTGCAATCTGCGGTGACGAACTTGACATTTATTCAGGTAATGATGATCAGATTCTTCCGATTCTTTCTCTGGGCGGAAAAGGCGTTATCTCTGTTGTGGCAAACGTTGCACCTGTTGAAACTCATGATATGGTTGAAAAATTCCTTCAGGGTAACATTGAAGAAGCAAAAAAACTTCAACTTGGCATGATTGAACTTATTGACGCACTCTTTTGCGAAGTAAATCCCATCCCCGTAAAAACCGCTCTCGGACTTATGGGATGGAATACAGGTGACTTGAGACTTCCTCTTACATCAATGGAAGAAGGCACTCTCAATCAACTTAAAACGGCAATGAAGAATTACGGATTAATCTGAGAAACCGGAGATGAAACCTATGATAAATATTGCACTTTTCGGTTGTAACGGAAAAATGGGTCAGGTGATTGCGCAAATCCTTGCAAGTGATGAAAATGCAAAAGTTGCTTTCGGATTTGACATAAACACAGAAATGAAAAACTCTTTTCCCGTGTATAACAACATTGACAATATCAAGGAAAATGCAGACGTAATAATTGATTTCTCTCACCCTGCAATGCTTGAAAGCATTATAAAATATGCAAAAAAAACCAAGACTCCTGCTGTTATTGCAACAACAGGTATAAGTGATGCAGGAATAAGGGAAATTGATGATCTTTCAAAAGAAGTTGCAGTTTTCAGATCAGCAAACATGTCTCTTGGAATAAATCTTCTCATCAATCTTGTAAAAAAAGCTGCTCCTCTTTTAGAGGGTAAATTCGATATTGAAATTATTGAAAAACATCACAATCAGAAAATTGATGCTCCCAGCGGAACGGCGCTCATGCTTGCAGATGCTGTTAATGAATCTCTTTCTTCTGAATGCGAATATGTGTATGACAGACACAGCGTCAGAAAAAAGAGAGGAAAAACAGAAATCGGACTTCATGCCATAAGAGGCGGAACGATTGTTGGTGAGCACGACGTTATCTTCGCAGGAAATGATGAAATTGTCGAATTGAAGCATACCGCTACAAGCAAAGGTGTTTTTGCAGAAGGTGCCATAAAGGCGGCAAAATTCCTTGTGGGCAAAAAATGCGGAATGTACGATATGCAAAATCTTATAGACGAATAAAACACAAATGAAGGGACTGTAAATTAATTCGGCAAATTAATTTACAGTCCCTTTTGGGGAATAGAAAAAAAGATTCAGAATTGTCAAATCGAACTCAAAGCAGGGCAGAGCCATGCTTTGAGTGGTAACCCGAAGCTGTACAAAGGTACTGCGAGTGGTGAGATTTGGCAATAGCAAAAAGGCATATAATTGAAGAAAAACATCTTGAAACAGATGTTTTTCAACATTTTTAGCAAATTCAAATGATTTACAGGCTAATTAATACTCTGTATTGCTTATTATCACTGCCTTTTTGCGGTCTGGACTTTTTTTACATTCCCTTTTAGTTTTATAT
>JAZQJX010000017.1:0-36656 GCA_045541875.1 Clostridia bacterium
TTTGGCGAGTTTTAACTTTAATGAATTCCAAAGGAATTCATATCATGACAACTGCGTTGTCATTTCACGGCGGAGCCATTTCATTCGGTGAGTTTTCAAAACAAACTCACCGCTAAACTCCAATTTATTTGAAGTTTATCAATCCTGTTATACTTATCAAATTCAAATATTTTTATTTAAGAAAACAGACTGCAGCAAAATGCATTACGGATATTTAATCCTTTGCATTTTCTGCAGTCTGTTTTAAAAATCAATGAATTTGTTTGGCGACAATGCTTGCGCGCGCTTTTGTGTAAATAATACACATCCGAACAAAAATCTATGCACAAATTTAATCTGCATATGTATTTCGTATTTCACCTCCGTGATTTATATTTGCAAACAAGAAAAGCGGCTTCGCCGCTCCGCCTGCGGCGGGAGCGCGGAGCATTATCGCTTTTCTTAAGCCATGTGCATTTTTGAAAAGCAAATTTGCTTTTCAAAAAAATTTGCACGGCAATATAATTGTTTTTTACTGTATAGGAACGAAGTTTCCTATACAGTAAAAAAGGTGCATCAACATAAGCCGATGCACCGAAAAATGCATAGCTCATGTTGCTGCGACACAAATCTCGACATATCTCATCTAAGTATGCGAAATAGAGCATGCATTTTTACCGAAAATAAAAACACACACTTACATGAGATAATTCAAATATTAAGATTTATGTCGCAACTATAGTGTATCATATTGTTTCCGAAAATGCAATGAGAAAATGAGCAAAAAGATTTAGCTGTAGAGAAGGACGCTTTTTGAAATAATAACCTTGAAAAATATAATATTTTATGGTATAATTGTATGGATTATAAATATATGGTTTAATATAGATAAAAAAACAGGAGGATTATGAGTGAATATGGCTTTTGTTTTAGAACAGGCAGAACTTTTTATAAGACTCATTCTTGCCGCACTTTGCGGGTTCGCAATCGGGTTTGAAAGAAAAAACAGACGAAAAGAGGCAGGTGTCAGAACCCACGTTATTGTTGCCCTTGCGTCATGTCTTATGATGGAAATTTCAAAATACGGTTTTTCAGACCTAGGAAAATTCGATGGAGCACGTATTGCGGCTCAGGTTGTGTCGGGAATCGGTTTTCTTGGCGCAGGAATGATTTTTGTACATAAAAATTCAATTAAAGGTCTCACAACTGCTGCAGGTGTGTGGGCAACATCAGGTATTGGGATGGCTGTTGGTGCCGGTATGTATATAATAGGAATTATGACAACAGTTATAATTCTCATAATTCAGGTTGTGCTTCACAATCACCGTGTATTTTTGAGTCACTCTTCCACGGAAGAAGTTTCTTTCATTGTGGATGACTGCCCTGAGGCTATTGAATTTGTAAAAAACTATATTCATGATGCAAAAATGGTTATAGAATCCGTTTCTTTGATAAAACAAGAAAATGACCTTTTGCGCATAGAGGTTGTGGCGGCTTTCCATGACGAAATTGATATGTATGAATTTGCAGTTAAAGCATATGAAAATCCGATGGTGAAATCTGTCATAAATGATGTTGGCACAAGATGATTTGAAGTCTTTGGTTGCTTGGAAAAAGTTTATTTTGTGATATAATAATTTAATATAAAATGTATCCTTTTTACAAAGAGGAGGTAGTTTCATTGTTATTTAACAAACGTAAAAAAGAAGAAGAGGAAAGAAGAGTACAAGAGGAAAAAGAACTCAAAAGACAACAGATGGAGGCTCAACTTCAAAGAGAAAGAGAAGAAGAGGAGCGTAGGGCAAAAGAGAATGAGGCAAAAAGAAATACAAGTCCTTACAAATTCTCCAAACCTTCCCCATGGCCAAAGGAACTTGTATCTGTTTTGAAGGAAATGCTCAAAAAACTTTTTCCCGACACGAAAAAAGCATACCTTGTTCAGGCAGATTATGAAGAAAAAACAGGGTATCTTCTTGTTGTGGATATAGATGCAAGATATCATAAAATAATCAATATATATCTCGACGGACAGACAAAAAGGGTGAGAGGGGATAAACCCATAGAATGTATTCTCTATTCAAAATCCGGATCTCTCACAGATGGAATGCTGCCGTTTTACGAAAAAGAAGAGTCGGAATTTTCAAAAACTCAGCCAAGAGAGTCTGAATATGCTTTGAAATCTGCTCTTGATGATATAAGAAGCGAATACAGCGTAGGTTTTGAAACCGAGGTTGAACCTGAAGTTGAACCTGAGGCTGAACCCGAGGTTGAACCTGAGGTAGAACCCGAGGTAGGACCCGAGGCTGATCCTGAGGTTGAACCTGAAGTTGAACCCGAGGCTGAACCCGAGGTAGAACCCGAGGCTGAACCTGAGGCAGAACCTGAAGTTGAATCTGAGGTTGAATCCGAGGTTGAACCCGAAGTTGAACCTGAGGCTGAACCCGAGGTTGAACCCGAAGTTGAACCTGAGGCTGAACCTGAGGCAGAACCCGAAGTTGAACCTGAGGCTGAACCCGAAGTTGAACCCGAAGTTGAACCTGAGGCTGAACCCGAGGCTGAATCTGAGGTTGAACCTGAGGCTGAACCCGAGGTTGAACAACCTCAAGTTCGTGTGGTTCCCGAAACAAAGCAACAACTTTTTGCTCTTATGAACAGACATGCGTCATCTGATGATGAAGAAGTAAAGAAAATAGCATACTCAGGCTTCGGAGAGTATAAATTCTGTATACCCTATGAAATCAACGGTGATTTTGATATGGATAATCCACCTGAAAGTTTCCCTGAGAATGCAAAACTTGTTATGCTTATAAATAAGGGTAACGGAATTAAAGCCATTCCGTTTTTCACAGACAAAGAAGATGCAGTTTCCTTTGCAAAAGAGAAAAAATGCGGTTTTGCGGTGATGAAATATACTGAATATAAAGACGCCGCACATGGCGGGCAGATAGTTTCATCTGCAGCAGAGGGAATAATCATAAACCCATTATCAGAACAAATTCTTCTTCCGCCGGACTATCCTCTTTTATAAATACCGGCGCAGGCAGAATTCAGGGAGGAAAAACCAATGAAACTGTTATACAAAATTGTGTGTCTGACACTTGTGTTATCTTTGAACATATTTTCTTTTTCAGCCTGCAAAGGCAAGGATGAAGAGATTGTGAACGATGAGACGAAAAACGAGGCAGAAATTAATGCAAAGTATGACGAACTTATGAAACAGGAGTCAGAAGAAGAACTTTTGCCCGAAGACTATAATCCCATACTCAACAATTTTACCACAGTGGATTTTCAGTTTACGCTTACCGATGACACACTTGCTTTCAATCTTCCTGAAAATTCCTATACAAAGATAACCCCTGCAGGGGCAAGTTTCGGCTTTCATTCCCAGACCATACCTGCGGACTATTTTGAAGGAAGTTTTAAAAATGCAAAGGGAGTGAGCATATCATCGGGCAGGGATGCACTCATATCTTCGTACAAACTTTCAGATGTAAATGTTTTTACGGATGAGTCAGGGATTTCAGCCTTTGCATTTGCCACAGACGGTAATTATGAATATATGACTCTTTCATCCTCTGATGCAAAGAAGATATATGATATATATCAAAGGTCTGTTTCATCTGCTCAGAATGCAGGAGAAAATGTAATGGCGGAATATGGCGCATACACTTCAGTTGCACTTGTTTGCATTACAAACACTTCCGATGGAGTGTTTATGCAATACGAAATGTATCGCTTTGATAAAATAAAGGAATAAAACATACAACCCGGAGGAAAACATAATGCTTAAACACGATTATATGGACATAAATTCAGAGGGACATCTGGTGATTGGCGGATGTGACACCACACATCTTGCCGGAGAATATTCAACCCCCCTCTATGTTTTTGATGAAGACCGCATAAGAAACAATATGCGTTTATACAGAGATTCTGTTGATAAGTTTTATGACGGAAAAGGCAGAATTCTTTATGCCAGCAAGGCTTTCTCAACAAAATATATGTACAAACTTGCAAAAGAAGAGAATCTCGGCGTCGATGTTGTATCGGGCGGCGAACTCTATACTGCCATATCCGCAGGATTTGACACAGAAAAAATCGTGTTTCACGGAAATAACAAAAGTTATGATGAAATAAAAATGGCGATAGATTCAGGCGTTGGAAGAATTGTGGTTGATGGCGAGGGAGAGATTGAAAAGATTGATTCCATAAGCCGTGAAAAAAATGTCACAACCAATATTCTCATAAGGGTAAAACCCGGTGTTGATGCTCACACCCACGAATTTATCTCCACAGGTCACATAGACTGTAAATTCGGTTTTTCTATAGAAAACGGAGAAGCAAAGGATTTTCTGAAAAAAGCAAAAGAGTTTAAAAACGTGTGCATAAAAGGTCTTCATTGCCACATAGGTTCACAAATCTTTTTGCTTGATCCTTTCAGACACACAGCAAAAATAATGATGGAATTTTACAAAATGGCAAGGGATGAGTTTTCTTTGGAACTTGGCGAACTCAATCTCGGCGGAGGCTTTGGCATAAAGTATGTTGAGGGGGACACTCCTCTTAGTTATCCTGACTATATAGAGGCAGTATCTGAGGTTGTCAAAGGTTATTGCAAAGACAACAACATGGAAGTTCCTTTCATATATATGGAACCCGGACGTTCAATTGTTGGTGATGCAGGAACAACACTTTATACTGTCGGAACGATAAAAGACATTAAAAACGTCAGGAAATATGTTTCCATAGACGGCGGAATAGGGGATAATCCAAGATATATTCTCTATGATGCCGAGTATGATGCAATAATTGCAAACAGGGCAAATGAAGATGCGACAGAAACGGTAACAATTTGCGGTAAATGCTGTGAAAGCGGAGATATCATCATAAAAGACTGTCACCTTCCCAAAGCGGATTCGGGTGATATTTTGGCGGTAATGTCCACCGGTGCATATAACTATTCCATGGCAAGCAACTATAACCGCATTCCCCGCCCGTGTGCAATTATGGTTTCAAAAGGCAAATCAAAGGTTATAATAAAAAGAGAAACCTATGAAGATTTAATCAGAAATGATCTTGTATAAAGGAGAAACGGTATGTTTTCCACAGAAGGATTTCTATCACTTATAATAAGTATCCCGGGATTGCTTCTGGCAATAACCATCCATGAATTTGCTCATGGTTATGCGGCATATCTCATGGGAGACAGAACAGCAAAATATGACGGAAGATTAAGCCTCAATCCATTGAGGCATTTAGACCCAATAGGCGCTTTATGTATGCTCTTTTTCCGATTTGGGTGGGCAAAACCCGTACCAATCAACCCCTATAATTTCAAAAAACAGCGTCTCGGTGTTATAACCGTGAGTTTAGCAGGCCCCTTTGCAAATTTCATTTTGGGTTTTTTGAGCTGTATCATATATTATCTGCTTGTCTTTTTACCGCAGTCAGGCTCTGTTATATTGGAATTTGCAAAAAGCATTGTCCTTTATTCTACCTTTATGAACACAGGCCTTATGATATTCAACCTCATTCCCATTCCGCCCCTTGACGGTTCAAAGGTGCTTATGGAATTTTTGCCGCCGAGAGCAAAATATTCCATGTACAGATATGAAAGGTATTTCGGCATAATTCTTCTTTTAGTTGTATATTTAGGTACACTCACTCCCATACTTTCCACCCTGCAGGGATATGTGCTTTCGTTCTATGAGTTTGTGTCCTACAAACTTGTAATGCTATTTATGTGATTTTATTTTAAACATACGGTGATAAAATGGAACAGTTAACCTTTAAGATTGAGCAGTTTGAAGGCCCGCTTGACCTTCTTGAACATCTTATAAAACGAAATAAACTTGATATAACAGAAATTTCTCTCATTGCAATTACAGACCAGTATATTGAATATCTCAATGCCATGGAAGAAATGGATCTTGACATATCAAGTGATTTTCTCATTGTTGCTACAGACCTTTTATATATAAAATCAAAAGCACTACTTCCAAAACATGAAGAAGAGGAAGATCCCGAGGCACTTGCCAACAGTCTCACTGAGGCACTTAAGCAAAGAAGAAGGATGAAACTCATATCTGAAAAATTTAAGGTTATGCAATATGACGGTTCCTACTACTTTTTTAAAGACGCAGAAGAAATTCCCAAAAACGAAAACCCCGAGAAGAAAAGGATTGAACACGGAAACATTGACAAACTCTACAATGCATTCTTACTGCTCATCGAAAAGCAGGAACGCAGAATGCCGCCTCCGAAAGATAACTTTGAGGGAATTGTGGGAAGAGAACCTGCATCTGTTAAGAAAAAGGCAACAGGACTTGTCACAAGGCTCAAGAAAAAAAGTAAAATGTCATTTGGACAAGCCTTTGAAGATGCAAACGGAAGAAACGAAATTGTGGCAATTTTCCTTGCAATTTTAGAACTTATGAAACTCAATCACATCCTTGTGTATGATGACGAAGACGGAAACATCATGCTTTCACTTGGTGAAGTTTCGGATGAGGAAATGGAATATAATTTTGAATAAACGGTGATAACTAATGAAAGATACTCAGATTGAAGCAATGCTTCAGGCAATGCTTTTTGCAAGCGGAGAATCGGTGCCTGTAAAAAGACTTTCGGAGGTTCTGGAAATATCAGAATCCAAAACCTACAGTTTGCTTGAAGCAATGAAGAAAAAATATGATTCAGACTCATCTTTTGGAATAAGACTTGTTCAACTTGAAGACTCATATCAACTTTCCACAAAGAGGGAATATTACGAATGTGTGAGAAATCTCACGGAAAGAAAGAGAAAAGCATCCCTTACAAACGCAGGACTTGAAGTTCTTTCCATTGTGGCATACAATCAGCCCATTACAAGAAGTTCAATTGAATTTATAAGAGGTGTCAACTCAGACGGCCCTCTCAACAATCTCATATCGGCAGGACTCATTGAGGAAGTCGGAAGACTTGATGCTCCGGGACGTCCCATACTTTTCGGGACAGGGGAAGAGTTTCTTCGTTGTTTTAATCTCTCTTCCATATCGGAACTCCCCGATGTGGAACTTGAATATAATTTTGAAGACCTTAACAAAGAACTTGTTGAGGCACAGCAGGTGGAATTTGAACACTCGGAAGATGAGGAAACAGATTTTGAAATCATAACAGATGAACCGGAAGAGGAAGAAGTTTTATCAGACACCGAGGCATCTGAAGAAAAGGCGGATGGCGGAGAGGAATAACCGACTATGAACATTCCCTTATATATTATTTTTGGTGTTTTGATTTTTCTTTTGATATTTCTGATTGTTTTTCTCTTTTTGAAAATCCGTCTTGAAATAGCCTACAAAAAAGAAAATGAAAAAAAGGGAAAACTCAATCTGAAAGTTACTTTCTTTGGCGGGAAAATAAGCAAAGAACTTTCCCTGAAAGACAAGCAAAAAACAAAAAAGAAAGGCTCAGAAAAAAAAGACGAAGAAAATCTCACCTTTGATGAAAAAATCAGGGAAAAGCAATTGATTTTTAAAAAGATGAGATATGTATGGTCAAAATCAAAGAAAAAGATAAGAAAAAGTATTTTCGCAGAAAAAATCTCTCTTGATATGAGGGTGGGTTTTGAAGATGCATTTGTCACAGGGATTACGGTGGGAAGCCTTTGGGCGCTTGTTTATACCGTGATTGGACTTTTGTCGGATATAATAAGAATCAAAGTCCCAAAGGTAAATATAAACCCTTTATATAATGAAGATTGTTTCGAGGCGGATGCAAAGTGCACAGTAGCATCAAGCCCTGCAAATATTATAGGCATAGGCCTTAAGATTCTTATAAGTTATTGTATTATAAAAAAGAAAATTGAAAAAGAAAAGGCGGCGAAAAATTATGGCAACACCAATTGAAGGTCTCATGAGTGAATCTTTGGGAAAATTAAAACAGATGATCGATGTTAACACCATAGTTGGCGAATGCATAACCACAACAGACGGCACAACAGTTATTCCTGTATCCAGAGTGGCTTTTGGCTTTGGTGCCGGCGGAAGTCAGTTTGGCGCAGTTCCTGAGGGCAAATCATCGGAAGAGGCAATGTTTGGCGGTGGTTCAGGCGGCGGAGTGTCCATTAAACCTGTTGCATTTCTGGTCATAAAAAATGACAGCATAAGACTTCTTCCTGTTTCAGGAACGGTTACAACCGCAGATAAAATTATTGACATGGTGCCTGAGGTTCTTGCAAAACTCAACAATTTTATAAAAGACAGAAAAGACAAAAAGAAAAACGACGAGTAATAAAAAATCACCTGTAATCTATAATTATAGAAGGCAGGTGATTTTTTTATGAAAAAAATAATTTTTCTTGCAGTTGTTTTTATGTTGGTTTCAAATTCTGTTTCGGCGAAAGACGCAACTGTCAGCGCAAAAAGTGCAATTCTTATTGAAACATCAACCAAAAATGTGCTTTATGAAAAAAATGCATATACCAAAATGCCAATGGCAAGCACCACAAAAATAATGACGGCAATATGTGCCCTCGAAAATCTTGAGTCAAAAAAGGTGATAAAAGTGGATGACGGCGCTGTTGGGATTGAAGGTTCATCAATTTATCTTTCAAAGGATGAAGAGATAACCATTGAAGATTTAATCTATGGTATGATGTTATCGTCAGGCAATGATGCCGCTACTGCCCTTGCAATTGAGGCAAGAGGCTCTGTTGAAAATTTCTCGCACCTTATGAATGAAACCGCAAAAAGAATTGGAGCGAAAGACACCAATTTTAAAAATGCCTGCGGTCTTTATGAAGATCAGCACTATACAACAGCCTATGACCTTGCTCTGATTACGGCATATGGACTTAAAAATGAAGATTTTGCAAAAATTGTTTCCACAAAAGAAAAAAACATTTCCAACGGTGAAAAAGGTTATCCGAGAGTGCTGAAAAATCATAACAGACTTCTCAGGCTCTATGATGGTTGCACAGGTGTCAAAACAGGATATACAAAAAAATGCGGAAGGTGCCTTGTGACATCTGCCAAAAGAGACGGTGTGGAACTTGTGTGCGTGACTCTGAATGCCCCTGATGACTGGAACGATCACATGAAACTTCTTGACAAGGGTTTTTCCATGACAAAAAGAATAACTGTGGCAGAAAGCGGAGATTATTTTTGCACTCTTGATGCACCAAAGAGCATGGAGGGTAAGGCGGAAGTTGTGTTTGAAAGAGAACTGTCATATGTTGATTTTGATAATGGAAAAAGTCCTGAGATAAAATATGATTTGCCAAAGGAAACTATGCCGTCTTTAAAAAAAGGCGAAGTGATTGGAGAAGCACATCTCTACGTGGGAGGAGAACTTGTCGAAAGCACAAATCTTATCTCATCGGCATCACTTTGCCCCATACCGTCAAAGCCTTTTATAAAGGTTTTTGAAGATTATATAAAATGCTTTTTGGGTCTTTACATAGGCGGGTAAAAATTGTATAATATGATATAAAGAGAAAGTTTGGAATTTATTTAATATAAGATACACAAAGGACAAATACAATGGATTTTAAAACATATGCAAAAAGCAGACAAACAGAGGTCTGCCTTGAACTTGAAAGAGTGAAACTTCTCCTTTCAAAAGCAGGGAATCCCCACAGGGGAATGTATATAATTCACGTTGCAGGCACAAACGGAAAAGGATCTGTGTGCGCGTATGTGTGTGCAGGTCTTGATGCCATGAAAAAAAGATGGGGACGCTTTTCTTCGCCTGAACTTTTTTCGGTTGAAGACACAATCTGTGTTGAAAATGAATTTATAACATCCCGGGAACTTGAAAAGATATATGAATTTCTCCGCCCTCTATCCAAAGAGGTTGAAAATGAGACAGGAAAAAATGTTTCTCAGTTTGAAATAAATTTTGTCGCATCTCTGCTTCATTTCAAAAATAAAGGATGCACTCACATTTGCCTTGAGTGCGGAATGGGCGGAATTGGAGATGCAACAAATTCAATAGACGATTCAGACATTTGTGTCATAACAAAAATCTCAAAAGACCATATGAACTATCTTGGCAACACAATAGAAGAAATCTGCGAAAACAAATGCGGAATCTTCAAAGAAAGTTCTTGTGTTATAACAGGATTTCAACAGGAAAGAATTAAGGAAAAAATTGCTCTGTTGGCAAAAGACAGAGAGTTTATATATGCAGATAAACTCAGATCAGAAGGATTTGAGGGATTTTCCGAGATTGTTTCATTTTCTGACGAAAAGGATGTGAAACTTTCCCTTTCGGGAACAGGTCAGATTCAGAACGCATCCATTGCATATGAAGTTCTGAAAAAGATTGGCGCAGATAAAAAACAAATAAGATATGCCCTTGAAAATGCCAAAAATCCTGCAAGATTTGAAAAAATCGGGGAAAATGTATATTTTGACGGAGCCCACAATCCTGATGGCGTAGAGGCTTTAAAAAACAGTCTTAACAGATATCTTGAAAATGAAAAGATTATTTTTGTTGTTGGATTTATGAAAGATAAGGAATATAAGGAAGCACTTTCAAAGTTAAGGGAACTTAAACAAAAGGATATTTCATTTATAGCAGTTCCTGTGAAGACAAATCCCCGAAGTGCATCTTCTGAGGATTTGAAAATTGCCATAGAATCTCTCGGTTTTGAATGTGAGACCTCTGAAAGTGTGTCTGATGCCATAGAATATGCAAAAAAAAGAGCGGATTTTGTTTTTGTTATTGGCTCTTTATATATGTATAAAGAACTTTAAAGAGGTGAAAAACTTTGAGACTGGACAAGTTTTTGTCAGATGCAAGCCCTATGGGACGAAGAGAGATAAAGCAACATATAAAAAAGGGAATGGTGTCTGTAAACGGAAATGCTGTTAAAGATCCGGGTACATATGTTGACGAGACAAAAGACGAGGTTGCCTTTTGCGGAGAGGTTATTTCTTACAAAAAGTTTGTATATCTGATGCTCAACAAACCCGAAGGTTATGTGAGTGCCACCTATGACAAGCACTATAAGGTGGTAACTGACCTTGTGGATGAGGAATATGCACATTTTGAGGTTTTCCCTGTTGGAAGACTTGACATTGATACCCACGGACTTTTGCTTTTGACAAATGACGGCGACCTTGCCCATAAACTTCTTTCGCCAAAATCCCATGTTCCCAAAACATATTATGTAAAATCGGAAAAAGAAGTTACAGATGAAGATGTAAAAGCATTTGAAGAGGGGATAGACCTCGGCGATTTTAAGACCATCGGCGGAAAATGTGAAATAATCTCGGATGACAAAAAAGAGTGCAACCTCACAATTTTTGAAGGAAAATTCCATCAGGTGAAAAGAATGTTTGAAGCAGTAGGAAACAAAGTCACATACCTGAAAAGAATCTCTATGGGAAGTCTTACCCTTGATGAATCCCTTGGCGAGGGGAATTTAAGAGAACTTACGGAAGAGGAATTTGAAAAACTTACCAAAGGCTTATAAAAGGAGAGAATAATAATGAAACTTGCAACTACAACGGGAGATTTTCTGGCATACACCAAAAATGGTTGTGAATCCCTTGGGTATATTGCAGATGCAGGGTTTAAGTATGCAGACTATAACTTCCATGGAGATTTTGAAAACAGCGTGGGAGTGTTTGGAGAAAACTGCGAGTATTACATACAGTCACTTATAGAAACTGCAAAGGAAAGAAACATAAAATTTGTTCAGGCACATTCGCCCATGGGAGAACCCATAACAAAGGATGAAAATTATGAAAGATTTATTTGGGCAACAAAAAAATGTATAGAAGTGTGTGCAAGACTCGGAATTAAAAATCTTGTGGTTCATTCGGGATATGAAAAGGGAATGTCAAAGGAAGAGACTTTAGAGAAAAACAAGGAATTCTATCTTGACATATTAAAAGATGCCGAAAAATATGATGTGAATATTTTAACTGAGAATTTCAACAAAATCTGTGTTGAGGGATATTACTGGATAGATAACGTTTATGATATGAAAGAACTCATTGAATATATAAACCATCCTCTTCTTGGCGCCTGTTTTGACACGGGACATGCCAATTTGCAAAAAGAAAGCATCAGAGAGCAGATAAATGTGCTTGGAAGATATATAAAAGCAATTCACGTTCACGACAATATGGGGGATGAAGATGCTCACAGACCTCTTTGGTGCGGAACACTTGATATAGATTCTCTGATGGAAGGATTGACAGATATAAACTACAAAGGATATTTTACCTTTGAGTCGGGAAGCATTTTTCCAAAAATTTCAAAAAGAAGTGAAATGAAAGACAGAAAACTTTCCAACGTACCTCTTTTTGTGAGAATTGAGAGTGAAAAACTTCTCTGTAAAATGGGTGAATATATTTTAAAAGAATACGGAAAGTTGGACTAAAGAAAGGATTTTGATTATGGATATTATAAAAACACTTGCAACAGAACTTGGACTTTTGGAAAAACAGGTGAGGGACACCGTTGCGCTGATTGATGAGGGCAACACAATACCCTTTATCGCAAGATACAGAAAGGAAGTTACAGGGTCACTTGATGATGAAATTCTAAGAAAACTTTTTGACCGTCTCACATATCTTCGTTCTCTTGACGAGAGAAGAGAAGAAATAATTCGTCTCATTGACGAACAGGGCAACCTGACAGAAGAACTGAAAGAGAAAATTCTTGGGGCAAAGGTTTTACAGGAACTTGAAGATATCTACAGACCCTTCAGACCAAAAAGAAGAACGAGAGCAACCATTGCCAAGGAAAAAGGCCTCGAACCTCTTTCCGAGATTATTCTTTTGCAGGGACTTAAAACAGGCGATCCTTTGGAGATTGCAAAGGAATATGTTGACGAAGAAAAAGATGTAAACACTTCCGAAGATGCAATTTCGGGTGCAATGGACATTATTGCGGAAATAATTTCTGATGATGCGGACTACCGCAAGGAAATAAGAGCAATAACCTTTAACACGGGTATTATAAAAACCAAAGCCACCACAGAAGAAGACAGTGTATATTCAATGTATTATGATTTTTCAGAGAGTGCAAAGAAAATCGCTTCTCACAGGGTTCTTGCCATAAACCGGGGCGAGGCGGAAAAAATTCTTTCCGTATCTTTGGAAGCAGATGAAGAAAAGATACTTTCTTATCTTTGCGGTGAAATTATAAAAGGTTCAATTTTTGATGACATTTTAAAAGCAACAATAGAAGATTCCTACAAACGTTTAATTGCACCGTCAATCGAGAGAGAAATAAGAAACACTCTGACAGAAGAAGCAGGTGAACAGGCAATCGGACTTTTCTCAAAAAATCTTCATCAACTTCTGATGCAGCCGCCAATGAAAGGGAAAACTGTTCTCGGTCTTGACCCGGGATACCGCACGGGATGCAAACTTGCTGTTGTTGATGAAACAGGAAAAGTTTGTGATACAGGTGTTGTTTTCTGTACCCTTGACCATCACGACAAAGAAAAGGGAAAGGTGTATGTAAAAAGTCTTATTCAGAAACATAATGTTGAACTTGTTGCAATCGGAAACGGAACTGCCTCAAGGGAATCTGAAATTTTCATATCATCTCTCATAAAAGAACTCGACACCAAGGTGTATTATATGATGGTAAATGAAGCAGGAGCATCAGTATATTCCGCATCAAAACTTGCAGCGGAGGAATTTCCTGATTTCACTGTTGAACAAAGAAGTGCCGCATCAATTGCAAGAAGAATTCAGGATCCTCTGGCAGAACTTGTAAAAATTGATCCAAAATCCATCGGTGTAGGTCAATATCAGCACGACATGAATCAGAAACGCCTCAGCGATGCTCTCGGTGGTGTTGTTGAAACTTGTGTAAACAGTGTCGGCGTTGACCTTAACACAGCATCTGCACCCCTTCTTTCATACATCGCAGGAATCTCTTCGCCCATTGCCAAAAACATCGTTAAATACAGAGAGGACAACGGAAAATTTACATCGAGAAAAGAACTTTTGAAAGTTGCAAAACTCGGCCCTAAAGCCTTTACTCAATGTGCCGGATTCCTCCGAATTCCCGGAGCAAAAGATTTTCTTGATACAACCTCTGTCCATCCTGAAAGTTATGATGCAGCAACTTCCCTTATTGAAGAACTCGGATATGAGGAAAATGATTTTTCGTCCGGTGCACTTTCTGATATTAAACTCAGAACAAAACTTTTTGACATAGACGGATTCTGCAAAAAGCATAATATCGGAAAACCCACCGTGACAGACATCATAGATTCCCTTGCCAAACCCGGAAGAGATCCAAGAGACGAAATGCCAAAGCCAATTCTTATGGATGATGTTATGAGCATTGAAGATTTAAAACCCGGAATGGTTATGACCGGAACTGTCAGAAATGTTATAGACTTTGGTGCATTTGTGGACATCGGCGTTCATCAGGACGGACTTGTACATATTTCAAAAATCAGTGATAAATATATAAAACATCCCACAGATGCCCTTTCTGTAGGGGATATTGTAAAGGTTAAAGTTATGGACGTTGACCTTAAAAAGAACAGAATTTCTCTTTCAATGAGAGACGTATAACACTAAAGAATTCAGGAGAAACACCAAATGAAGAAAATTGCATTTATTCTTTGCACCATATTGACAATTCAACTTTTGTTTGCAGGTATGTCTTTCGCGGCAACGGTGGGAGAAAGTTACATTTCTTCTCAGGGTGCCTGCGTAATGGATTTTGAAACGGGAGAAATTTTGTATCAGCACAACGGTGACGTTGGAAGAGTCCCTGCAAGTATGACCAAAATAATGAATGTATACTGCATATACGAAGCACTCAAAAAAGGTGAAATCACTTTGGATACCGTTGTTCCCATAAGTGCAAATGTATATTCAAAGTCAAGGAATTCCATATATCAGAGCGTGCTTCCTCTTTATTACAATCAGACATATACGGTTGACGAAATGCTCGATGTTATAATCGTATATTCTGCAAGCGGTGCCGCCGTTGCTATGGCGGAACTCATCGGAGGCAGTGAGGATGCCTTTGTGGAGAGGATGAATAAAAAAGCAGAAGAAATGGGAATATATGCCAGATATTATGATAGTTGCGGCATAGCGTCAAATATGATATCGCCCATAGGAATGGCACATCTCGCAAGAAATATTATAAGGGATTATCCCGATATTTTACTGAGGAGTTCCAAAAAGTCAGTGGCATTTCACGGCGGAGTCTACAAAACAACCAACCACCTTTTGGACACCTACCATTACGATGGTGCTGACGGTCTGAAAACCGGAACAACTGCAGCCGCAGGCTATTGCTTTTGCGGGACTGCAACAAGAGGCGGCAGGAGAATGATTTCTGTTACAATGTCCTCAGCATCCACAGGTCAGAGATTTACAGACACTGCAAGGCTTCTTGACTATGGTTTTTCTGTTATGGCATCCAGATATGACAGTGTATATTTTACCGATAAGCGCACCTTTATAAACGGCAGCGAAATTCCCACCTTTGAATATGAGGGAGCAAAAAACGGAGGAGTTATTGTTGCAGAGGACCTTCGGAACTATGGCTTTGATGTCACATTTTTGCCCAATACCGAAATTCTTGAAATAAAATATAATCCGAAAAAAATTGTGACACCTATGAGTCTTGAGTATTATCAGGGCAAAAAAGGCATAAAGGCATACAGCGTTTTTGCAAATTCAAATATCAGCGTGAAGGTTGATGACGGTGCCTCATGTCATATTATGAAGGATGCTTACAGTGTGAACGGATATATGTGCATATCTGTTGATGAACTTGGTTCACTATTTGAACTTTCCCGTGATGAAAACACGGATGTTGCATACATAAATGCAAGTCTCAGAGCACCCGAACCCATACTTCCAAACGGTGAAAAACTCACATCAGGCAGTGCATATATTATGGACTATGAAACAGGAGAAGAACTCTATTCCTTTGATGGTGACACCCAAAAGCCGGTTGCTTCCATTGCCAAAATGATGTCCGTATATGTTATTTATGATGCCATAAAAAATGGCGAGATTGATTTTGACACAGTTGTTCCCATAAGTGAAAATGTTTATAATCTCTCAAGGGTTGAAGATTATAAAATGATGGTAAATCTTGAATATGATGAAGACTATACCGTTGATGAAATGATAGACATGATTATAATAGACTCTGCCGCTGCCTGTGTAACTGCGGTTGCAGAACTTATCTGCGGAAGCGAAACGGAATTTGTCAAACGAATGAATGACAAGGCAGAGGACATAAGAATAGAGTCTGTGTTCTACAACGGAACGGGAGTATGCCTGAATCCTGAGACTGATAAAGAAAATCTTATGAGTGCAAAGGAAGTTGCAATCATGACACAAAAAATGATTAATGACTATCCTGAAGTTCTTGAAAGAACAAAAAGAGCATCTGTGGATTTTCACGGAAAAACCTATTACAATCTTAACAAGATGTTCACAGATTACTATTATGAAGGAGCAGACGGATTTAAAAACGGCATGACAAATGCATCGGGCTACTGTATGTGCGGAACAGCCATAAGAGACGGCAGGAGAGTAATAACCGTAACACTTCCGTCGGACTCAAACGAAGCCCGATTCACAGATACTGCAAAAATGTTTGACTACGGATTTGCAAGTCTTGGTGTTGACCTTGCTCAGACTCAAGCCTCACCATCAGAAAAGATATTTGACGAAAATGAAGAAATAAAAATCAACATCGACGGAAATTATGAAATGACATATCCCGATCAGAAGCCCGTTGTCATAGACGGAAAAGCATTTGTGCCGGTAAGAGTTCTTATGGAAACGCTCGGGAAAGAGGTTGCGTGGGACGAACAGAGTCTTTGTGCATATATAAAAGATGAAGTCACAACTCTTAAACTTTCCGCATATTCTGATGTTATGGTAAAAGATACCACAAATCCCGTAACAGGTGAAAAGACAACCGAGCAAGTTCCCCTTGATGCTAAACCAATCATAATCAACGGAAGAATACTTATTCCCATAAGACAGGTTGTTGAAAGTTTCGGTGCAGCAGTTATATGGGATGAAGATGCAAAAACAATTCTGATAATAGCCGGAGTGTGCTGATTTAACCGGATAAACAGCGGAAGCGAAAAATCGGGCAACTGATGTAAATAGGTGTCAAAACCAAAAAAATGTCGGAGAAAACAGGTTTGTTTGTGCATTAATAACAAAGTTTTTTTGCCGTATTTTTGCCTGTTGTCGTAATGCCGAATAAATGAAGAAAAAGACGGATTTGATTGTGCAAAAAGTATACTTTAAAGAATGGATTTTGTTCCTTATTACCCATAATTTTTGTGTTTTATGCAAACTTACCAAATATTCAAAATAAATTTGTGAAAATACCCATTGGAAAAAATATTTTGTTTATGGTATAGTATAAGCATAAATTGGATGTAGGTACTTTAGGAGGTAACCAAAAATGGCAAGTTTAAATCTTAAAAACATTTACAAGACATATGCAGGCGGTGTTACAGCCGTTTCTGACTTTTGTCTCGATATCGAAGATAAAGAGTTTATAGTTCTTGTTGGTCCTTCAGGTTGCGGTAAATCCACAACACTCAGAATGATCGCAGGTCTTGAAGAAATCAGTGACGGTGAACTCTACATCGGAGACACTTTGGTAAATGATATAGCACCAAAGGACAGAGACATTGCAATGGTTTTCCAGAACTATGCTCTCTATCCCCATATGACAGTATTTGAAAACATGGCTTTTGCTCTCAAACTCAGAAAGATTCCGAAAGCAGAAATCAGAGAAAGAGTTACAGAGGCTGCAAAAATCCTTGATATTGAACATCTTCTCGACAGAAAACCTGCTGCTCTTTCCGGCGGTCAGAGACAGCGTGTTGCTCTCGGTCGTGCAATTGTCCGTGAACCAAAAGTATTCCTTATGGACGAACCTCTTTCAAACCTTGATGCAAAACTCAGAGTTCAGATGAGAACAGAGATTTCAAAACTCCATCACAAACTTCAGACAACATTCATCTATGTAACACATGACCAGACCGAGGCTATGACAATGGGTACACGTATCGTTGTTATGAAAGACGGTTTTGTTCAGCAGATAGATTCCCCCATGAACCTTTACAACAAACCCGCAAACATGTTCGTTGCAGGCTTCATCGGAAGTCCTCAGATGAACTTTGCAGATTGTAAAGTTGTAGAAAACGGCAATGATGTTTGTCTTGAGTTCTGCGGAAATTCCATCAAACTCACAGAGGGTATCGCTGCAAAGGTGAGAGAAGCAGGATGCATCGGCAAAGAAGTAGTTCTTGGTATCAGACCTGAAGACCTTCACGATGAAGAAAGTTTCATTTCTGCATATCCTGATGCAACAATCAGCGCATATGTTGAAGTTACAGAACTTATGGGTGCTGAAACATATCTCTATCTCAAAGTTGGTGAAAACAATTTCACAGCAAGAGTTAACCCCAGAAGCACAGCAAAAGTTGAAGATACAATCAAAATTGGTCTTGATCTCAACAAAATTCACCTCTTTGATAAAGAAACAGAAGTTTCCATACTTAACTAACATATATTTCATGATGCAACTGTTTGAGCAAAGTGAGTAAAATTAAAGGGTTTCGCTAAATTGCGAAACCCTTTTGTGTAGAAAAAGTTTAAACCACGAAAGGTGGGTGTTACAAATGAAAAAAGGTTTTTTAAAAAGACTTTTATCCGTTGCAATTACAATTATTGTGCTTGTTGCGGTTTTTAAATTCATTTCAGTATTTGGCGAGTTTTTTTCAAACTCTGCATATGACGGGGAAGAAAGAATCTTTACTGTTGAAATGGGAAGTACCTATAAAGATATTGCCCAAAAACTTGAAGATGAAAACTTTATAAAAAGCAAGTATACTTTTATGATAAAATACAGAATGAATCCGTCAAAGTATGGAGAGTTTAAATATGGTGACCACAAGATTGAGGGGGAACTCAGCATTTCTGAACTGATAAAAATTCTGACTTCAAACCCTGCGTCAAATAATGTCATAAGTGTTACAATTCCCGAAGGATTTTCTGTGGATCTGATTGCTCAGAGAATGGAAAATTCCGGAATATGCACATATGATGAGTTTATTGATGCTGCCAAAAAAGATATTTATGACTATGAATTTTTAAAATTCAGCCAAAATCCCGACAGTATATATAAACTTGAAGGCTTTCTTTTCCCTGACACCTATGAGTTTTATGATATGACAACAGCCGAAGGAGTAATCCATGCTATGCTTTCAAAATTTGAAAGTGTATATCTTGAGACGGTGGGTTCATATGATGATTTGTATAAAATTATGACAATAGCATCTTTAATAGAAAGAGAAGCAACCCTTCCTTCTGAAAGACCTCTTGTTTCGGGAGTCATATATAACAGACTTAAAATTGATATGCTTCTTCAGATAGATGCATCTGTAATATACGGGAAAACCCTTGGAAAGTATGATATGGAAACAGTTTTAAATAAAGATCTTGAAGATGATTCAAAATATAACATATATAAAAACAAAGGACTTCCTCCCGGCCCCATCTGTAATCCGGGAAGAGAGTCCATAAGTGCTGCGGCAAATCCTGCATCACACGATTATCTCTATTATCATACAGATGAGAACAAAAATGACGGAAGTCACATCTTCACGAAAACATTTGACGAGCACCTTGAGACAATGAACTGATAATAATATTATTTTTGAAAGGAAAATTATGAAGACAATAATCAATCTTTTTTTTGCATTTGCAAGAATAGGACTGTTCACTTTTGGTGGAGGATATGCGATGCTTCCCATGATACAAAGGGAAATTGTTGAAACAAGAAAGTGGGCAACAGAAGAGGAAATCATGAATTATTATGCCGTTGGGCAATGCACACCGGGAGTTATTGCGGTAAACACAGCAACCTTTGTTGGAAGAAAGGTCGCAGGCATAAAGGGAGCAATATCTGCAACACTTGGAGTCATTTTCCCCTCTGTTGTAATTATTACAGTAATTGCCGCATTCATCCGCAACTTCCTTGAGTATGAGGCGGTTTCCAATGCTCTAGCAGGAATTAACGTTGCAGTAAGCGTACTTGTTATAAGTGCGGTTATGACTCTTTGGAAAAAGGGAGTAAAAAACACATTTGGCGTAGTTATGTTTGCCTTTGCATTTCTTTTTACGCTTTTAACAGATTTTTCGCCCATAATTGTTGTTGTGGTTGCAATCGCATCAGGGGTTTTTTATGGCAGATTTGAAGAGAAAAAAGGAGGGGATGGGAAATGACGGTTTTTCTTACTCTTATTTTCGAGTTTTTCAAAACGGGTCTTTTTGCCATTGGCGGAGGTCTTGCAACTTTGCCTTTTCTCTATAATATTGCCGATAAGTATGAATGGCTTGATTCATCCATACTTCCCGATATGATAGCAGTTTCGGAATCCACCCCCGGTCCCATAGGCGTCAATATGGCAACTTATTGCGGATATAACGCAGGTTATAATGTTGGCGGAATCGTTGGTGGAATTTTTGGTGGAATTTTAGCAACTCTTGCTCTTGTTTTGCCGTCACTCATAATAATCTTGATTGTGGCACGCGCCCTTGACAAATTCAAATCAAGCAAACTTGTGGACAATGGGTTCAAAGGTCTTCGCCCTGCTGTCTGCGGACTCATTGCAACGGCAGCACTTACTGTTTTTTCTGAAGCGTGCTTGAGATTAGATTTGTATGAAAAAACAAAACAGATTACGGATGCAGTAAGTATTGAAGCATTGATTCTTTTTGCAGTTTTGTTTTTTGTGAACAAAAAATTCAAACTTCATCCCATATGTATAATAATTCCTTCGGCGATCATCGGTATTATTATGAAAGGGTTTTAAATTCCCCGTCATTACATTATTATTACAAGAAGCGGGTTATTCTTGAACTCAGAAATTGAAAATGTTACCATATGGTATAAGTTAAGATAGGAAGTTGTTGTTAAAATAAACATAAATCAAAGCACTTTGTAATATATAAAGAAGGAGGGCTACATTATGTGGATTTGCCCTGTATGTCAAAAGGAAAATATTGACAACGCACACAGATGCCTTTCGTGTGGTGAAGGAAAACTTTGTTTCACTTGCTCATCGCCATATTCCGGTGATGTGTGTAAGGTATGCGGAAAGGACTCCAACCATAACAGTTGGGTGAGCGAAGAAGAATACGAAGAATATCTTGCGTCTGCAATTGAGCAGAGAGAAATTGAAGAAGTTGATTCTTATGAAGAAAAGATTGAGGAAACAACTGAAAATCAGGAAGAGAGTGAAACACCTGAAGAAGTCTTAAGCGAAGAAGAGAATGATTCAGATTCTGACAACTTACAGGATGAAGATAATAATGGGGAAACTTTCGAAGATGCACAAATGCCGGAAAGTGAAGATAACGAAAGTGATGATAATGAAGTTTCGGAGAAAGAGGAAGAAATTTCAGATAAGCCCTTGGAAAATGATGCTTCTGAAAATAATGACACTGAAGATGCAGAAACAGAATCCGGTGAAGAACCTGTTTGCGAGACAGAAGATGTCAGGGATGAATCTCTTAATTCAGATTCAGAAAAAGAACCTCTTAAGGAGAAAAAATCCGGAAAGCGTATTATCTCTGTAATCATTGCAATAGCACTTGTTGCACTCATTTCATTTGTTGTCTATACATATATATACCTTCCTGCAAACAAAGGTGAAAAACCTGACACGGATTCTGCAGCCTTAATTTCATCTGAGGGAGTTTCAAGCGGTTTGTCAGAAGTTGATTCATCTGTTGATTCGTCTGTTGATTCATCTTTGGAAGAAACATCCGGTTCAGATGCCCTTGAACAGCAGGATGCACAGGCGGTTTCCGGAAATGCTGACAAAAATGCTTTGTATGATTCTGCAATGAATAACTTTGCATCGGGAAATTATTCTCTTGCATATAGAACCTTGAGAAAGGTTGACAATTTCAAAGATGCAAGATATCAGATGACAATGCTTTCAACAACCCTTTCAAAATATATCAGCGCAGGCTATAATCACACTCTTGGTCTGAGAAGAGACGGAACGGTGCTCTCTTCAGGTAACAACAAGTCAGGAAAGTGTGACGTGTCTTCCTGGTCAGGAATTATAAGTGTTTCGGCAAGAGGTCTTCATTCTGTGGCTGTAAGATCTGACGGGACAGTATATGCTTCCGGTTCCAATGATGACGGACAGTGTAATGTTTCTGACTGGTCACAAATTTCGGATGTAAAAGCAGGCGGTGAGCATACTCTTGCAATGACAAGTCAAGGGACATGTGTTGCAACAGGTAACAATAACTACGGTCAATGCGAAGTTTCAGCCTGGACAAATGTTTGCAGAATAAGTGCCGGAGCAAGACATTCTGTTGCTCTTAAAAAAGACGGAACTGTTGTTGCCGTAGGGGACAACAAGTATGGACAATGCAATGTTTCTGACTGGACTGATATTATTCAGATAAGTGCAGGCGACTGGTACACAGTTGGCCTTAAATCTGACGGAACAGTTGTTTCTGTAGGAAACAACAATTCGGGACAGCGAAATATCTCTTCCTGGAAGGATATTGTATATATTTCTGCCGGACTTTGGCATACAGTCGGTCTTAAATCTGACGGAACAGTAGTTGCTGCAGGTTCAAACAAATTTGGCGAATGTAATGTTTCGGGATTCTCTGATGTTGTGGCAGTGTCTGCGGGAGGCTTCCATTATACAACAGCACTTTTATCAGATGGAACCGTTCTTGCCATAGGTGATAATGCAGACGGTCAATGCAAAGCATCATCCTGGTGGGGAATATCCTTATAATAATAAAAGACAGAGAGTGAATAATATGAAAAATTATCACCGTATATGTGCCGTGATAAATCTTGGCAACATATATCATAACATTTCACAGATAAAGAAAAGTTTCAAAGAAGATGTGCACATTATGCCTGTCATAAAAGCCGATGGCTACGGTCACGGAGCCGTTCAGACGGCGCAGGTTCTTGAAAAATGCGCAGATTCCTTTGCCGTTGCCGTAATTGAAGAAGCAAAGGAACTGAGAAATGCAGGAATAACAAAACCCATTATGATTCTCGGCACTCTTCCCACAGCACGCTATGAGGAAGCAGTGGCAAACGATGTTATAATTCCCATATACACCGTGGAAATGGCAAAACTTTTGTCTAATGCGGCAAAAAGCATGAATAAAATTGCCCGCACTCATATTGCCGTGGACACAGGAATGAACCGAATCGGAATGAAGTGCGATAAAAGCGGAATTGAACTAATAAAAAAGATTATGTCTTATGAAGGAATTGAAATTTCGGGCATATTTTCTCATTTTGCAACTGCAGATTATGAAGACAAAACATTTTCAAACGTTCAATGGAAAAGATTCAACGAATTTTTAAAAGATCTTGAAAATGAGGGCATAAAAATCCCTTGCAAGCATATATGCAACAGTGCTGCAATTTTAGATATGCCTCATATGGCAGGAAATCTTGTTAGACCGGGGATTATCACCTATGGGCTTTATCCTTCTGATGAAGTGGACAAAAATGCTATTGATCTTCGCCCCGCAATGGAACTCAAATCCCACATAAGTTTTGTGAAAGAAGTAAAGGCAGGATGCGGCATAAGTTATGGCGGAACAAACGTTTCTGACAAGGACAGAATAATTGCTACGGTTCCCGTTGGTTATGCAGACGGATATCCGAGGCTTCTCTCCGATAAGGGAAGAGTCATCATAAGGGGAGAATATGCACCGATTGTCGGAAGAATCTGTATGGATCAGTTTATGGTGGATGTAACTCATATAGACGGAGTTTCCATAGAGGACACAGTAACTCTTATGGGAAAAGACGGCGATTGTTATATCGGCGCGGAAGAGATTGCAAACCACGCTATGACCATAAATTATGAAATAATATGTGGAATCGGGAAAAGGGTTCCGAGGGTGTATATGAGTAAATGACGATGATAAAACCTGGAAAATATAAACACTATAAAGGCAATGAATATGAGGTTATAGGCATTGCAAAACATAGCGAAACCATGGAAGATATGGTTGTGTATAAGGCTCTTTACGGAGACGGAGAAATCTGGGTAAGACCTCTTTCCATGTGGAATGAAACAGTCATAAAAGACGGGAAAGAGTATAGAAGATTTGAATATATCAAATAAAAAAATGGTGAAAAAAATCAGATGATTTTTTTCACCATTTTTTACTGTATAGGAAATTACGCAGAATTTAGTTCGCGAGATAAGATGTATATCAAATTACGCCCGCGACTTGGGTGCAGGCTCAGCCTGCTTTTTTAGAGATTTCATTCTTTACTATTTAAATATTCAGTATCTTTTGAAAGATTATCTCCCTTTGCAGCACTTGTGGCTAAAAAATCACATCTTTCGTTCTGAGGGTTTCCGTCGTGTCCTTTTACCCAGCAAAATTCAATTTCGTGAATGTTCATAAGTTCAATTAATCTTTCAAATAGTTCCCGGTTTTTAACTTTTTCCTTTTTGGAATTCACCCAGCCTTTTTTTTGCCAGGATTCAATCCAGTTTTTGTTCACTGCATCAATAAGATACTTTGAATCACTCCACAGTTTCACCTTGCAGGGTTCTTTCAAAGCAGAAAGTCCCTCAATTGCCGCAAGGAGTTCCATGCGGTTATTGGTGGTACATTCATATCCTTTGCTGATTTCCTTAAATTGCCCCTTGTAGGATAGAATAACACCGAATCCGCCCTTTCCGGGATTTCCGCTGCAGGCACCGTCGGTATATATTGTAACTTCTTTCATTTATGAAGTTCCTCCTGAAAATTTAATATTTCAAAACTCTTTTCTTTTCTTCGTTCACTCTTTTGAGCATCAGTTTATCAATTGTGGGATATGTTGAAAATACGATTATGAATCCAAGAAGTGACACAAGAATAACGCCAAATATAAGAGCAACAGCGAGGGTTGAATACATGAGGATATAGAGACATCCCCAAAGGATTGCACCAATAACGAGGGTTATAAAAATGTTAAGCGGAACTTTTCCGAGAGCAAATATAAAAGAGTTTTTAAGAATTTTTGAAAGTTTCAGTTCAAATGTTACCATCATTGTATAGATGTAGAAGTGTGCCCATGTGAAAACTACAGTAATAAGTGCCACAACGCCTGATGCAAGATTAGGCATCAATGTGCCTGCCTGGGGAAAATCTACGGGCATTATAAACATATAGAAGTTAAACGCAACATAAAGAAGGGTGTAACAGATAAGGTCAATTGCCGCCATAGCGGTGCCCTGTTTGAAATTTTTTTTATACTGAGTCCAGAAATCACTCCACACCCATGCATGTTCTCTTCTTTGCATATTTCTTAAAACATACACAAAACCTGCCGTTGCAGGGCCTGTCACAAAAATTGATGCAACAAGAACAATGATGCTGATGTAATCGGGATTTATCTGAAAGATGGGTTCTTTTCCAAAGTTTGCAGTGTTGATGTTAACAGAAAAATAAAACCCGAACAAAAGTGGAATGAGAGTAAGAATATATGTAAAATTAAGTTGAATCAGTTTTCCGAATTTTGCTCCCAAAACTTCAAAGAACAGGAAAAATCTACGTTTTTCAGGTGCATCTTTTGAAATTCCGGGTCCCGGTCTCGATTCTTTTGTAATAAATTTTGCCATCATAAAACCTGCTTTCCTTTTAATTCGTTAAAGAGAATTATAACACAACAAAAGAATAAAATCAATTAAATTATTATAAACTTTTTTAATAGGATTATCTTATACACAAAGTCAGGCGGGGATGGTTTTCCACCTCTTGACAAAACTCCATAAATAGTGTATTCTATAAAATAATGATACTATATATTGGGGTGGTTTAAGAAAATGGCAGCAAAGAAAAAGGAATATTCAAATGAGAGTATATCCCAGCTTAAAGGTGCAGACAGAGTCAGACTGCGCCCTGCTGTTATATTCGGTTCTGACGGCATAGAGGGCTGTCAGCATGCTATGTTTGAAATACTTTCCAACTCCATTGACGAAGCAAGAGAAGGTCACGGCGATATAATAGAAATCACAAGATTCCTTGATAAGTCAATTGAAATAACTGACTACGGCAGAGGTGTACCTGTTGACTATAACGCAGTAGAGGACAGATTTAACTGGGAACTTGTATACTGTGAACTTTATGCCGGCGGTAAATATGATAATAACAACGGCTCAAACTATGAATACAGTCTCGGTCTCAACGGTCTCGGTGCCTGTGCAACCCAGTATTCATCAGAATATATGGATGTAACCGTATACCGTGACGGATTCAAATACGGACTTCACTTTGAAAAAGGTGAAAATGTGGGAGGCCTTTCAAAAGAACCCTTCCGCCACAGACATACAATGACGAAAACACGCTGGAGACCTGACCTTGATGTTTTCACAGACATAGACATCAGCGCAGATTTTTATCACGATGTTTTAAAAAAGCAGGCAATAGTAAACAAAGGTCTTCTTCTGAGATTTAAAAATGAAATTTCAAAAGGCGAGTTCGAGACAACTGACTATAAATATGACGAGGGTATTGTTGACTATGTGAAAGAACTTTCAGGCGACAACCCCATGACTGATATAAAATATATTGAATGTGAAAGAACAGGTCGTGACCGTGAAGATAAACCCGATTACAAGGTTAAACTTTCTGTGGCATTCTGTTTTTCCAACAAGGAAAATGCCCTGGAGTATTATCACAACTCAAGTTTCCTTGAACATGGTGGTTCTCCCGACAAGGCAGTAACCAATGCCTTTGTATATCAGATTGATAAATACTTAAAGCAAATCGGCAAATATAATAAGAACGAATCCAAAATAAACTTCAATGATGTAAAAGACTGTCTTGTTCTGGTGTCAAATTCACTTTCAACCATGACAAGTTATGAAAACCAGACCAAAAAGGCAATCAACAACAAGTTCATTCAGGAAGCAATGACAGAATTTCTCCGTCACGAACTTGAGATATACTTCATTGAAAATAAAGTAGAAGCGGACAAAATTGCCGCACAGGTTCTTATCAACAAAAGAAGCCGTGAACACGCGGAAAAGGCAAGAGTCAACATTGCAAAGAAACTCACGGGAACAATTGACATCAATAACCGTGTTCAAAAGTTTGTTGACTGCAGAAGCAAAGACGTTTCCAGGCGAGAAGTATACATAGTGGAAGGTGACTCGGCTCTGGGCTCATGTAAGCAGGGAAGAGATGCAGAATTTCAGGCGATAATGCCAATCCGCGGAAAAATCCTCAACTGCCTCAAAGCAGAATATGACAAGATTTTTAAAAGCGATGTCATCGTAGACCTTATGAGGGTTTTGGGATGCGGTGTTGAAATAGAAACCAAGCACAACAAAAATCTTTCTCTTTTTGACATTGAAAACCTGAGATGGGACAAAATCATCATATGTACAGATGCCGATGTTGACGGATTCCAGATCCGCACACTTCTTCTTGCGATGATATACAGACTTGTTCCCACATTAATAAAAGAAGGAAAAGTTTATATTGCCGAATCTCCTCTTTTTGAAATAAACTCCAAAGGCAAAACTTATTTTGCCTACACCGAAAAAGAAAAAGCGGACATTCTTAAAAAACTTGACAACAAATGCACAGTTCAGCGTTCAAAAGGTCTTGGCGAAAACGAGCCTGAGATGATGTGGCAGACCACAATGAATCCTGAAACAAGAAGACTCATAAAGGTGAACACCGAAGATGTAGAAAAAACCGCTGAAATGTTCGATCTTCTTTTGGGAGATAACCTCAGCGGAAGAAAAGATTATATAGCCGAAAACGGACATCTCTATTTAGAGATGCTTGACCTTAGTTAAAGGAGGTGCGAGAAATGAATCATACAGATATGAAAATAACTGATACCCTCAGGGAAAATTATATGCCCTATGCAATGAGTGTAATCATTTCCCGTGCTCTTCCCGAAATTGACGGATTCAAGCCATCACACAGAAAACTTCTCTACACAATGTATAAGATGAATCTCATAAAAGGGCAGAAAACAAAATCTGCAAACGTTGTGGGACAAACCATGAAACTCAACCCCCACGGTGACGGTGCCATATATGAAACAATGGTGAGACTCACAAGAGGTAATGAGTCGCTTCTTCATCCCTTTGTGGATTCCAAAGGAAACTTTGCAAAACACTATTCAAGGGATATGGCATATGCCGCATCAAGATATACAGAGGTAAAACTTGATGAAATATGCAGTGAGGTTTTCAAAGATATTGATAAAAACACCGTAGACTTCACGGATAACTATGACGGCACAATGAAGGAACCAACACTTCTTCCCGTAACTTTCCCCAATATTTTAGTAAATCCCAATCAGGGTATTGCCGTTGGTATGGCAAACAACATATGCAGTTTTAATCTTGCAGAAGTTTGCAAAACCACAATTGCATATCTGAAAAACCCAAAATGCGACATTTCCAAAACCTTGATTGCCCCCGACTTTTCAACAGGCGGTCAACTTATATATGACAAAGACGCACTGGATCAGATATATAAAACAGGAAGAGGAAGTGTGAAACTTCGTTCAAAATACCGTCACGACAAGAAAAACAGCGTGATAGAGATTTTTGAAATCCCCTACACAACCACCGCCGAGGCAATAATAGATAAGATTATTGACCTTATAAAAATAGGTAAAGTCAAGGAGATTACCGATATCCGTGACGAATCGGATAAAAGCGGTCTCAAAATCACACTTGACATCAAAAAAAGCACCGATGTTTCTCTTCTTATGAGCAAACTCTTTAAGATGACATCTTTAGAGGATTCTTTCAGTTGTAACTTCAACATTCTCATAGGCACAGCGCCCAAAGTTATGGGAATTGCGGAAATATTGGAGAACTGGACAAATTTCAGACTTGAATGTTTAAAGAGAAAAATTAAATATGACATCAACAAACTTACTCACAGACTTCACCTTATGGAAGGTCTCAAACAGATTCTTCTTGATATTGACAAAGCCATAAAAATCATAAGAGACACAGAAAAAGACGAAGATGTTGTTCCAAATCTTATGAAAGGCTTTAAGATAGACGAAATTCAGGCGGATTTCATCGCGGATATAAAACTGCGTAACCTTAACAAGGAATATATCTTAAAGAGAATTCAGGACGTTGACGATCTCAACAAAGAACTTGACCGTCTTGATGCCATTTTGAAAGATGACAGTGAAATCAAGAAGATTATAATTGATGAACTCAAAGAAATTTCCAAAAAATTTGGAATCGAAAGAAAAACAGAAGTTATATATGAAGACGAAGTTGAAACCTTTGACGAAAGCGCGGCTATAGAAGACTATAACCTGAGAATATTCCTGACAAAAGGAAACTACCTCAAAAAAATCAGCCATGTGTCTCTTCGTTCAAGCGGTGCCCACAAACTTAAAGAAGAAGATTATATGCTCTGCGAATGGGATTCAACAAATAAGTCTGAACTTATTTTAATCAGTGACAAACAAAATGCTTATAAAATAAGACTTCACGAAATTGCGGACTGCAAGGCAAGCGAACTGGGACACTACATTCCCAATATAATTGAGATGGAACCGGACGAAAAAATTGTCTATGCAGTACCAACTCTTGATTATCATGGTGACCTTCTCTTTGTTTTTGAAAATGGAAAAGGTGCAAGAGTTTCAATGAAATGCTATGAAACCAAGACAAACCGAAAGAAACTTGTCAATGCTTACTACGGAAAGTCAAAACTTGTGGGCGTGAAGTTTATCGAACAGGAAGAGGACATCGTAATATACAGTTCTCTTGATAAAATTGTAATCTTCAACACATCCCTCATGCAAACCAAAACCACCCGTGACACAATGGGTGTTGCTCTTATGAATATGAAGAAAAAAAGTACTCTTGCAAGAGTGGAGTATTTAAAAGATGTGAAATTTGCCGATCCTTCATATTATACTGCAAGAAATATTCCCGCTTCAGGATATTATCTCAAAGATGATGACTATGAGGATACACAACTTAGTTTGTTTTGATGACTGTAAAAAAAGAAACTGTTTCATTAAGATTTGATGAGACAGTTTCTTTTTTGATGTATAGAACTCTGATTGGAATTTTTCTTGTGTGTTGTAGTGCTTAAAGTATGTTTGTACGGGAAGAAAAGTCAAAAAACAGGACACACAGATAGTTGTCTGTCAGGGATAATTAATATATAATCTGAAAAGAAACTTTTAAAACAGATTCAGAGGTGTGCTATGAATAATACGGATATTATAATTTTCTCAGGGCAAAGCAATATGCAAGGTCAGTCGGAAGCATTGCCGAAAGAAAACCTTCCTGTAGATGGTGCTATGGAATATCTCTATGACACAGATTTGCTGATTCTTCTTAAGCATCCTGTGGGAGAGAACCTTGACGATGACGGAAACACAGTTTTTGAAAAAGATGGAGATTTCTGGAAAGAGTGGGACAAAAGTCAGGAAAGCGTGGAATGGCTTCTTGGAACAAATGCTCTTTTGTCTTCCACCGAAGGGAACGCAAATCTTGTCCCTTTTTTCTGCGACTCCTATGTTAAAAAGACAGGAAGAAAATGCGTGGCAGTTCACACTGCCAAAGGCTCAACCACCATATCCTATTGGCTCAAAGGCGCAAGAGGCTATGAAATAATGCTCAAAAAAGCAAAGGCGGCAATTGAGAAAGTCAATCCCGATAACATATATTTTGTGTGGCTTCAGGGAGAAAGTGACGCCCTTGAGTCAAGAAGTTTTGGGGATTACAAAAAGGATATTGAAGATTTGAATGATTCCCTCAAAAAAGATCTTGGAATTGATAAGTTCGGAATCATTTTAGTTGGGAGATTCACAAATGATGAAAGGGATTTTGAAATAATCGAGGCACAAAGACAGGTGTGCAAAGATAATTCTGATTTTATTATGCTCACAGAACTTTCACAGACACTTTTGAACGACAAGGAAAATGTTAATCCTCACGCAAATGGTCATTTCAGTCTTAAAGGGTTTGAAAGGCTCGGAAAAGATGCGGGTGAAAACCTCGGAGTATATGTGAAGGGTTGTATGAAGATATGAATGCAGTTCTTATTATATTTGTCGTAATTTTTTTGACCGTTCAGAATATGCACACCAAAAAGTACATACGCAAAAATGACGGTAAAGGGCCTTTTATATATGCAAGTATATCTGCCCTTGCTGCCGCAATAACTTTTGTGATTCTCGGTGGGGGAAACCTGGATTTCACGTGGGACACTTTGGCATATTCTGTTGGATTTGCACTTTCCTACTCCCTTTGCAATATTTGTACATTTTGTGCCATACAAGCAGGCTCTCTTGCTCTCACATCCCTTTTCACGTCCTATTCTCTGATTATACCCTCAATGTGTGCGATTGCGCTTTTTGATGAACCTGTAACAAAATGGCTTATAATCGGAACAGGTCTTATGCTTTTGTCTCTCACTTTGGTAAACCTCCCCGAAAAGGGAAGTGGTCTGAAAGTAAGTTTCAAGTGGTTTTGGTTTGCATTTCTCGCATTTGCGGGCAACGGTCTATGCTCTACAGTGCAGACAATACAGCAAAGAACCTTTGATGGGGCGTATAAGAACGAATTTATGATTGTTGCTCTTCTCATTTCATCCGCCATATCTGCAATTTCGTCAATTGTTGCCGAGAGAGGCACAATCATAAGAAGCATTAAAACAGGTTCGCCTCTTGCAGTTGCAAACGGCTGTATAAATGCCTTTGTAAATCTTTTTGTAATGATGCTTGTAATGACAATGAACGCATCTGTTGTATATCCTCTGATTTCCGTTGGCGGAATTGTTTCAACAGGCTTTGTTTCTGTTTTGGTATACAAGGAAAAATTGTCTGTAAAACAGATTGCGGGAATTGTGACCGGAGCAGGAGCAATTGTTTTTCTGAATATGTGAGTTTAATCGGACTGGCAGGCTAATGCATCAGTCCGATTTTTTGTTTATATATGTAAATATAATCTTCAAAAAGGTGCATAATACCTATAGTTATTAGGCAATATTACACAAAAAACAAAAAAGCCTTGACAAGGCTGATTTCATGTTATATAATTTGAGAGTATGCGGGAAAAGGGGGTTTTATGCCCATTTTTGAAAACATACATACAAATTGTTATTGGGTGCATCCGCACTTGATATATACATTATATACAGGAGGTGAAACGAATTGCCAACCTTTAACCAGTTAGTAAGAAAAGGCAGAGAGACTTCCGTCAAGAAGTCAACAGCACCTGCACTTCAGGTAGGCTTTAACTCTCTCAAGAAAAAAGCAACCGATACAAGTGCTCCTCAGAAGAGAGGTGTTTGTACAACTGTTAAAACAATGACACCTAAAAAACCTAACTCAGCGCTTCGTAAGATGGCCAGAGTAAGACTCACAAACGGTGTCGAAGTTTCTGCTTACATTCCCGGTATCGGTCACACACTTCAGGAACACAGTGTTGTTCTTATAAGAGGAGGAAGAGTAAAAGACCTCCCTGGTGTTAGATATCACATTATCCGTGGTGCTCTCGATGCATCGGGTGTTGCTAACAGAAATCAGTCCAGATCAAAATACGGTGCTAAAAAGGCTAAGAAGTAATTGAATCTGAACGAATCAAACCGTAAGTAACTCCGGTTGCACGGGTGCTTACAAAAAAGGTAAGTCAAGTGCGGCAATATGGAATTTATATATATTAATTTTGTATTGAGCACTGACAAGTTTTTTAGTAAACTTGAGTACCTATGAAATCATTTTATTATGAAGGAGGGAAGTAAAGTGCCACGTAAAGGTTTTATAGCTAAAAGAGAAGTGTTACCCGATCCTATGTACAACAACATTGTTGTTACAAAACTTATCAACAACATTATGCTTGACGGTAAGAAGGGTGTAGCTCAGAGCATTGTATACGGAGCATTTGAAATTATTGCCGAAAAAACAGGAAAGGATGCTGTTGAAGTATTCACACAGGCTATGGAAAACATCATGCCTGTTCTTGAAGTTAAGGCAAGAAGAGTCGGCGGTGCCACATACCAGGTGCCCATCGAGGTTCGCCCCGAAAGAAGACAGACTCTCGGTCTCAGATGGCTCACACTTTATGCTCGTCAGAGAAATGAAAGAACCATGCGTGAAAGACTTGCAGGAGAAATCCTCGATGCAGTCAACAACATGGGTAGTGCCGTTAAGAAAAAAGACGACACACACAAAATGGCAGAAGCCAACAGAGCATTCTCACACTACCGTTGGTAATCAATTCACAAAAACAGTTGTGTTTTTGTGCATAAGTTTTGATAAGAAGGAAAGGAGGACAATAAAAAATGGCTAGACAATATTCTTTGCAGAATACAAGAAATATCGGTATCATGGCTCACATTGATGCCGGTAAAACAACAACAACCGAAAGAATTCTCTACTATACAGGTCGTATTCACAAAATGGGTGAAACACACGACGGTGCAGGTACCATGGACTGGATGGCTCAGGAGCAGGAGCGTGGTATAACAATCACATCCGCTGCTACCACATGTTTCTGGGAGCCCGCTGTTGGCCCCTATAAAGGTATTGCACACAGAATCAACATCATTGTCACACCGGGACACGTTGACTTCACAGTTGAAGTTCAGCGTTCACTGAGAGTACTCGACGGTTCAGTTACCGTTATGTGTGCTAAGGGTGGTGTTGAGCCTCAGTCTGAAACCGTATGGAGACAGGCTGATGACTATAAGGTTCCCAGAATGATCTATGTTAACAAAATGGATATCATGGGTGCCGATTTCTACAATGTAGAAAACATGGTTCACGAACGTCTTCATGCAAACGGCGTTCCGATTCAGCTTCCTATAGGTGCTGAAGATACTTTCAGAGGTATCGTTGACCTTATGACAATGAAAGCTGAAATATACTATGATGAAATGGGTAAGGAATACGGTGAGGAAGAAATTCCCGCAGATATGCTTGATAAAGCAGAAGAATACAGAGCAAAAATGGTAGAAGCAATTGCTGAAACTGATGAAGAACTCATGGAAAAATTCCTCATGGATGAAGAAATTTCCGTTGAAGAACTCAAAAAAGCACTCAGAAAAGCTACCATCAACAACGAAATCGTTCCCATGCTCTGTGGTACATCCTACAGAAACAAGGGTGTTCAGCTTCTTCTTGACGCTATCATTGAGTATATGCCCGCACCTACAGATGTTGCTAACATCAAAGGTGTTGTTCCCGGTACAGAAGTTGAAGAAGAAAGACCTTCTTCCGATGATGAGCCTTTTGCAGCTCTTGCATTTAAGATTGCAACAGACCCGTTTGTTGGAAAACTCTGCTTCTTCAGAGTATACTCCGGAACAGTTGATGCAGGTTCATATGTTCTCAATGCTTGCAAAAACAACAAAGAAAGAATGGGAAGAATCCTTCAGATGCACGCTAACTCCAGAGAAGATATCGACAAGGTATATTCCGGTGATATCGCAGCTGCAGTAGGTCTTAAAAATACTACTACAGGTGATACTCTCTGTGATGAAAAGCACCCCATCATCCTTGAATCTATGGAATTCCCCGAACCTGTTATCAGGGTTGCTATTGAACCCAAAACAAAAGCAGGTCAGGAAAAAATGGGTATTGCTCTTGCAAAACTTGCTGAAGAAGATCCCACATTCAAAACATACACTGATGAAGAAACCGGTCAGACAATCATTGCCGGAATGGGTGAACTTCACCTTGAAATTATCGTAGACAGACTCCTTCGTGAATTCAAAGTTGAAGCAAACGTAGGTAAACCTCAGGTATCCTACAGAGAAGCATTCAGAAGAGGCGTTGATCAGGAATGCAAATATGCTCGTCAGTCCGGTGGTAAAGGTCAGTACGGTCATGTTAAAATCAAGGTTGAACCCCTCGAAGAAGGCGGCGGTTATGAATTTGTCAACAACATTGTCGGAGGTGCTATTCCCAAAGAATACATCCCAGCAGTTGATGCAGGTATCCAGGGCGCTATGCAAAACGGTGTACTTGCAGGCTACAACGTTGTTGATGTAAAAGTAACACTTTATGATGGTTCATATCACGAAGTTGACTCATCTGAAATGGCATTTAAGATTGCCGGTTCAATGGCATTCAAAGAAGCTATGAAAAAGTCAGATCCTGTTATCAAAGAACCTATCATGCTTGTTAACGTTATCGTTCCTGATGACTATCTTGGTTTCGTAATCGGAGACCTCAGTTCAAGACGTGGTCTTGTTAAGAGCCAGGAAGTAAGATCAGGCGGTGTAACTCAGGTTACAGCTGACGTTCCCCTTTCTGAAATGTTCGGTTATGCTACAGACCTCAGATCCGGTACACAGGGTCGTGGTCAGTATACAATGGAACCTTCACACTACTCAGAAGTTCCTAAGAACATTCAGGAAACTAGCATCAGTTCCAAAAATAAAGATTAATTTTTAAAAAACTATTGATTTTTTTCGTAATTAATAGTAAAATATAAACAATTATAATAAATATAATTTTAAGGAGGAAATACTAATGGCTAAGGCTAAATTTGAAAGAACCAAACCGCACGTTAATATTGGTACTATCGGTCACGTTGACCATGGTAAAACAACATTAACTGCTGCTATCACAAAAGTACTCTCACTCGGAGGCGGCGCTGAATTCACAGATTACGCTAACATCGATAAAGCTCCCGAAGAAAGAGAAAGAGGTATCACAATCTCTACAGCTCACGTTGAATACGAAACAGCTACAAGACACTACGCTCACGTTGACTGCCCGGGACACGCTGACTATGTTAAAAACATGATCACCGGTGCTGCTCAGATGGACGGCGCTATCCTCGTTGTTTCTTCTGCAGACGGCCCAATGCCCCAGACAAGAGAACACATCCTTCTTGCAAGACAGGTTGGCGTTCCCTACATCGTAGTATTCATGAACAAAGTTGACCAGGTTGACGATCCCGAACTTCTCGAGCTCGTTGAAATGGAAATCAGAGACCTTCTCTCTGAATATGACTTCCCCGGTGACGATACTCCTATCGTTAAAGGTTCAGGTCTTGCAGTTCTCGAAAGCTCATCCACAGATCCTGATGCTCCTGAATATGCTTGCATCAAAGAACTCATGGACGCTGTAGATTCCTACATTCCTTCTCCCGAAAGAGATTCCGACAAACCTTTCCTCATGCCTGTAGAAGATGTATTCTCCATCACAGGCCGTGGTACAGTTGCTACCGGTAGAGTTGAAAGAGGTGTTGCTCACGTTGGTGACGAAGTTGAAATCGTTGGTCTTACTGACGAAAGCAGAAAAGTTGTTATCACAGGTCTCGAAATGTTCAGAAAACAGCTCGATGACGCTCAGGCTGGTGACAACGTTGGTGCTCTTCTCAGAGGTGTTCAGAGAAATGAAATCGAAAGAGGACAGGTTCTCGCAAAACCCGGCACAATCAACCCCCACACATCTTTCAAAGGTGAAGTTTACGTTCTTACCAAAGATGAAGGTGGTCGTCACACTCCTTTCTTCAACAACTACAGACCTCAGTTCTTCTTCAGAACAACTGACGTTACCGGCGTAATCAAACTCCCCGATGGTGTTGAAATGTGTATGCCTGGCGATAACGTAACAATGGAAGTTGAGCTCATCACTCCTATCGCTATCGAAGAAGGCCTCAGATTCGCTATCCG
>JAZQJX010000018.1:0-19081 GCA_045541875.1 Clostridia bacterium
ATACAGTGAAAAAATATGTCAAAAGGTCTGTTATCTGTTCCTGAGGCACTCCGTATCTTTCAAGGTCTCTCATAATTATTTCCATACAATCACAAATTTCGAGTTTGTCTATGGTTCTCGGTTTTCTCATTGGATATCCACACATTGTCATAATAAAACGCCTCCAAATTTAAAAAATGCGCCAGCCGAAGCCGACGCATAAAAAACACAAACTCCAACTGTCGCGAAACATAACTTAATAGAATGAGTATAGAAACACATCCCACCAACGGAATTTGCATTTTTATCAAATTCTACGGTGAAATGCATAAAAATATACGGTTATCCCAGAGAAAAGAATACCCATTATCAAATTATTAAGTTATGTTTCGCATAATTATATTATCATATTTCAAAGATTTTTTCAAGAGTTAATGTTACACAATTAACTTAAAACAAGTCAGTTATTTAACACAATTAAAGTTAAACAACTGACTTGTTTTTTTGATTTTATAAAAGTTCTGCCGTCCAATCGCACTATGTGCTCTTGGGGCATCACTTACGTCTCATCCACCTCTTACGCGGTTCCCCTTCTCCTAAAGGAGAAGGCTATGGTGCCGGCAATTAGTTCATTTATGCATATGAGTTAAGAATGGATAACAACTTCAATATCTTCATTGCCATATTCTTTTGGCAAATACGGTTTAAGACAAAGTTATAAACGCAACTGAATACGGAAGCATTGTTTCTTCCAAAACTACATTTTCGCCTTCGATTCTTCCGGTACAATTATAAAAATCTGCACTTTTATATTCCTTTTCAACTTCAATTACCGGATTGTATATCTTATCTGCAGAAATATTGAAAAGACCTATGTGAAGTTTTTCTTCTTCTCGTTTGCATATTATGTAGAGATACGGTGCTTTTTTGCACACCGCGGGAAGCTTTCTTCCGCATAACCATTTATATCCTTCTATAAGTTGTGACTGACGATAGTAATTTCTGAAAAGCCCGCTATATCCGCTGCATTTTGTCTTTATACACGTTGCGGCAAAGGTGTACACCATAAATCTCTGTCCTTTTTTGTTCTCATACATATAACATGCAGGGTATCTATCTTGCGCCTCACAAAATCCGGTTGTTCCTATGAGGCTTCCGAATGAACAATAAAATTCACTGAGCACTTTTGCTTCGGGGTTTGGTGTAATTCTGAAAAATCCCCTTTCCCGTTCTGTGGCGGCGCATATTATGTCATCTTGTTCAATAAAATATTCTCCGCTTGGTTTGGGTGCTTCCTCAATGTTTGTAAAACCTACGTCAACGCCCTTTTCCATCAGTATTTTTGCAGCGGCTATATCAAGAATCAACCCGCCTTTTATGTCGCTTTCCGTAAGACTTTTGGCGTTTTGACCAAAAACAAGGGATGCCCCCTCGGCGCTACCGTATGTTGTCGGAACAGAGCAATCCGTCACAAGCCACTGGCTTATAAGCGGAAGTATGCCATGATCGGCAAAAGCCATATAGGGAAATGTTTCGTCAAAATTCATTTCCGAAATACTATAGGGTGTTTCATACACCTTTAAACCTACAGTACTGCCTTTGAACCGTTTTTCTATTTCTTCATAAATCCCGGCATTTTCAACATGATTGTCTATATATCCAGTTTCATAATTATCTTTGGAATTGTAGTCATGCATATATTTTAAAATTGAGTCTGTGTTTTTATCTGCACGAAGTATCATATCATACATTTCAAGATGAGATGCAGGAACTATAAACCTTGGTCTCGGATAGGTGTCACCCTCTGTCATGCACTCTATTCCTTCATTTGCACACCACGCACTCTGTCCTCTTATGGTTTCTATCACGGAATTCATATTTGGTGCGTTATCTTTCCAGTACGGCGCACCTGTTAGTCTTGCAAAAGGCTTTGTATTTCCGGCAACTGTCTTGCATAAAGTCACAAAATCCGCACCCTCAATATGATATGACGCAGAATTTGCTGACATCCCTATTCTGATCTGAGGATCTATATCATGTACGGCTTTTTCTATTCCTTTTGCCACCTTTATGAGTGACTGCTCTGAAAGTTTAAAAAATGCTTCACGGTATTTGTTTGGTTTTCCCTCTGTAAGGTGCTTTGCAAGTTTTTCCCTCGAAATATCCTCACCAAGAATTTCACAAAGTTTTTTCATGTGTGTATCGCAACAGCAACCTATGCTGTTTATCGGAAGTTTTCCTCCTGTAAGCGTGAATTCATCTTCGAGAAGAATTCTTTTCACTCCCGTTTTTGCGACATTTGAAAAGGTGGTGTATAAATCCTTGCAAAAATCATCGTCAAGAGGGCAAAACGCATTGGTTTCTTTTCCGTGAACACCCATTATTTTCCTGTATTTTTTCGCCGCCTCAACCTCTGTTTCGTTTGCCAGACTGCCGTATCCTATGGTGGGTACAACCCATGCATATACCTCAAAGCCTGCCGTTTCCAGCATTTTTTTGTTATCCTCAAAAATGCTTTTCATCCGTTGCTTTTTTTTATCATCCAAAAGAAAGCGATCGTATATCAGATATATTCCGTCTGCTTTTGCTCTTTTCAGTTCAGAAATGGAAATTTCCCATTCTTTTTCGCTTCTCAATTTTGATCTGAACGGTATATTAACTTTATACATAATTTGCTCCTTTTGATTTTGCTCTATATAATTATATCTCCTCTATTTTTATTTACAGTTATATAAAACAAAATTTCTGTCTTTATCAATTTGTTGTTTTAAATCATCCATTGACTTAAATTTAATCTCATCTCTCACTTTTTCAATAAATTCAACTGTTATTTCTTCTCCATAGATATCGGATGAAAAATCAAATATGTTTGTTTCAACAGTTACTGTCATTGCACACGGACTGACAGTTGGATTGTTGCCAATATTGGTTATCGAAAGATATTCTTTCCCATTTACATTTGTCCGGCTTGCATACACACCAAAAGGCGGAATAAGAACGGACGCAGGGAAACTGAGGTTTGCTGTTGGAAATCCATACTGATTTCCGATTTGTCTGCCCTTTTGCACTGTTCCTCTGACGCTGTAAGGTCGTCCGAGAAATTTTTCAACTTCTTTCATATCCCCTTTTGCAATAAGGGTGCGGATAAAAGAACTGCTGACAGTTTGCATATTGCCCTCTGAATCTTCAAGTTTAACTTCATCCACAATTATGCACCTGATGCCGTAATTTTCGCAAATACATTCAAGCATTTTGGCATCTGCACATCTGTCCTTTGCAAAGCGGAAATTATAACCCACAACAACATGAGAACAATCAAGTTTTTCTTTTAATATATCTTTAACAAAACTTTCTGCATCAAGATTCATAAAATCTTTTGTAAGTTCCTGTCTGTGATATTCATCAAATCCGATTTTAAGAGCATATTCATTTGCATATTTACAGTTATGATTAAGTCCAGCAAATCTCCCGATAAAAAATATGAGAGATTTTCCGCCTGTTTGTTTTGCGGTTTCGATTGCCACATTCAAAAGTTTCATATGTCCAACATGAAAACCGTCAAATTTACCTATTGCCACAACTGTCTTTTTTGTATTTTCCATTATCATCATCCTAAGGCAGGCTGAGCCTGCAACCATGCAACATATTAAAAAAATGCTTTCACGAGTCTGAGCACATTTTTATTTTTTTCATTATCTTTTATAACTTCTCCTATACAGAGAAATGTTTTGTTCATATCATATATCCGATATGTTCCGAGGGGTGCACCTATATATGAGGGTGCGCCATTTGTAATTCTCTTTTTTATGCCATCTGAAATTTCAAGTTCGGGCATATGAGAGAACACAGAATCCACAGGCGAGAGAACCTCATTTAAGGTCCCGTTTTCCTTCCTTTGTTTCAGGCTTTCAAGGGTGTGGGAATTATCAATTGAAAAAACCGATGCTTTTGTACGTCGAAGCTCTGTCATAACAGCGCCGCACCCAAGGGCATTTCCGATATCGTGACAGAGGGTGCGTATGTAGGTACCCTTTGAGCAGGCAACTTTCATATCAAATTCTTTTCCGTCAAAATTGGATATATCTATGGAATACACCGTTACAGGCCTTGGTTTTCTTTCAACTTCTATGCCTTTTCTTGCAAGGTCACAAAGTTTTTTTCCGCCAATCTTTATGGCTGAATACATGGGTGGAATCTGCATTATTTCACCTTTGAACTTTTCTGAAATGCATTTAAGTTCATCAAAGGTAACATTAACTTCCGATTCTCTTATAACCTCTCCTGAAATGTCCTGAGTGTCGGTTTGAATGCCGAGTCTTACTCTTGCAACATATTCTTTATCAGAAAAAGTGAGCATATCACACACTTTTGTACCTTTCCCGATGCATATGGGAAGAACGCCTGTTGCATCGGGATCAAGAGTTCCCGTGTGTCCTACTTTGCGTGTATTAAAAATTTTTCTTATAACATTTACCACATCATGGGATGTGTACCCTTTTTCTTTATCTACTATAACGATTCCGTTTACTGTTTCCAAAATCACACCAACTTTTCAAGTTCATCCAAAAGAAGATTCATGGAAGTTTCAAGGTCTTCTTCCATTGTAACACCCGATGCTCTCACATGACCTCCGCCGCCGAATTTTTTTGCAACAGCAGACACATCAACATATCTGTTGGAACGAAGACTTACTCTTGTTTCCTTTTCACCGATAACTTTAAACATCAAACCGACTTCAACGCCCTGTCCTGAACGGGTGAGTCCTATCCATGCATCGGCACTGTGCATCTGGGCACCTGATTTTTCGAGGGCTTCGGAATCAACATATGTTGTGCAAACCTTTCCGCCGAAATGATATTGCATACGGGCTGTCACAAATTTCAGAAGATTCATTTCCTCCATGGAATGAGTTGCAAAAAGGAGTCTCATTATCTCGTCGGAATCAATCTTTTGTTCATAAAGTGATGCCACAATTTTATGGGTGTGAGACGTGGTGTTGGAATACTGAAAACCGCCTGTATCATCCGCTATTGCAACAAAGAGCCTTTTTGCTATTTCAGGATTCATTTCCACACCCATATCTTTTATCAGGGCGTGAATTATCTCACCTGTTGCACTTGCCGTTGGATTTATCAGGTTGTAATCTGCAAAACCCTCGTTTGTGCCGTGATGGTCAATGCAGACAGTGTGTTTCGCTTTTTTGAACACTTCGTCATAGACATCAAGCATCATATATGTAGCGGCAACATCAACGCTGACTGCAATTTCCCATTCAAAATCACCCTTTTCATAGGACTCATCCCATATAAATTCAAGTCTTGGGGTGACAGGAGTCGGGAGTTTCACTTTTGCATTTTTACCCATTGACCTTAAGGCAAGCAAAAGAGCCGACACAGAGCCCAGACAATCTCCGTCGGGGCTTCTGTGAGGTATGAGTATGAAGTTGTCATTTTCCTTTAAAAACTTTGCAATTTCCTTGGTTGTATGCATATTTATTCACCCTTAATTTTCATTTATCTTTTTGATAAGGTCATTTATGTGTGCACCATAGTCAATGGAATTGTCAAGAACAAAGGTGGGTTGAGGAACGGCACGAAGATTGAGTCTTGCACCGATTTCTCTTTTTATGAACCCTGTGGCACTTTTGAGTGCCTTTATGGAATTGTCCTTTTCCTCCTGACTTCCCATTACGCTTACATATACTTTTGCATACTTAAGGTCTTTTGTCACATCAACGGCAATTACACTTACCATTGACGAAAGTCTCGGATCTTTTATTTCTCTGAATATGGAAGAAAGTTCACGTTTGAACTCTTCCTTAATTCTTTCCATTCTGTTATTTGCCACTTATATCACCTTCCCTGTGGCTCATCAGTCTTTAACTTCTTCCATAATGAAAGATTCAATAACGTCGCCTTCTTTGATGTCGTTGTAGTTTTCAATGCCGATACCGCATTCGTATCCTGACGCAACTTCTTTTACGTCATCTTTGAAACGACGGAGACTTGACAGTACACCTTCGTGAATGATGATGCTGTCACGGACAATTCTAACCTGTGAATTTCTTGAAATCTTACCGTCCTGAACATATCCGCCGGCAATTGCGCCAACACCGCTCACTTTGAATACGTCTCTTACTTCAGCATGACCAAGGAGAACTTCCTTGAATTTGGGAGCGAGCATACCTTTCATAGCGGATTCGATTTCTTCAATTGCGTGATAGATTACGCGGTAGAATCTGACATCAACATCATTTGCTTTGGCAGATTCAAGAGCGCCGCCTGCAGGTCTTACGTTAAAGCCTACAATGATAGCATTTGATGCTGCTGCAAGCATAACATCAGATTCTGTCACACCGCCAACACCGCCATGGATGCAATTTACTCTTACTTCTTCATTTGAAAGTTTTGAAAGTGACTGTTTTACTGCTTCAACAGATCCCTGAACATCGGCTTTGACAATGATGTTGAGGTCTTTCATTTCACCCTGCTGAATCTGATTGAAGAGATCATCCAGAGATACGGCTGTGCGTGCATTGATGTTTTCTTCCTTAATCTTCTGTTTTCTCTTTTCAACAACGGCTCTTGCTTTTCTTTCATCATCTACTGCATAGAAAACATCGCCGCCTTCGGGAACTTCGGAAAGACCGATGATTTCAACCGGAACAGAAGGACCTGCTTTTTTCACTTTGTTTCCTCTGTCATCAACCATTGCTCTGACTCTTCCAACACTGGTTCCTGCAACAATAATATCACCTGCTTTGAGTGTACCGTTCTGAACAAGAACTGTTGCAACAGGACCTCTGCCTTTATCGAGACGTGCTTCAATAACTGTACCTTTTGCACGTCTGTTGGGGTTTGCTTTGAGTTCTTTCATATCGGCAACCAGTGTTACCATTTCGAGAAGTTCGTCTATGTTCTGATTGAATTTTGCAGAAATCGGAACGCAGATTGTTGAACCGCCCCATTCTTCGGGCACGAGTTCATATTCTGTGAGTTCCTGTTTGATACGGTCAGGGTTTGCACCCTCTTTATCAATTTTGTTGATTGCTACTATTATTGTAACCCCTGCTGCTTTTGCGTGGTTTATTGCTTCGATTGTCTGAGGCATAATTCCATCATCTGCAGCAACAACAAGGATGGCAACGTCTGTTACCTGAGCACCTCTCATACGCATTGCTGTGAATGCTTCGTGTCCGGGGGTATCGAGAAATGTAACTTTCTTGTCACCAACTCTTACCCTGTAAGCACCGATATGCTGAGTGATACCGCCGGCTTCTTTTGCAATTACGTTTGTGTTACGGATTGCATCAAGAAGTGAAGTTTTACCATGGTCAACGTGTCCCATAACAACAACAACGGGTGAACGGGGTTCCAGATCTTCGGGTGCATCTTCGGTATCATTGAAAAGACGATCTTCGTCTGTAATGATAATCTCTTTTTCTATTTTGAATCCAAGGTCTTCACCGATGAGCATCGCTGTATCAAAGTCGATGTTCTGGCTGATTGTTGCCATAATTCCAAGTTCAAAAAGTTTTTTAACAACTGATGTTGCAGGAAGTCCCATTCTTTCTGCAATATCCGCAACAGAAATTTCGTCGGGAACAAGCACTGTTTTGGGGCCTTCTTCCTTGGGCTGCTCTTTTTTCTTTTTGTTGTTGTTGAAGATTTCTTTTTCCACCTGTTTTTTAACAGGGTTATTGTTCTTTTTGATTTTCTGTTTCTTCTGAGATTTACCTTCAACTTTATCAATGTCTACAAGTTGTTCAATTTTGCCTGTGTCAAGTTTTTCAAGGTCAACATTATTCTGACGTGTGTCTACAACTGTCTGATTAACTTCCTTTTTGATCTCTAAAGTTTCAGGTTCAATTTCTTCTGCTTCAACTGTGGGTTGTGCAACAGGTTCAGGCTCTTTGCCATCTTTCTTTGCCTGTTTTGCTTTTGCCTCTTCTTTTTCAGCCTTTAAAGACGCATAATATTCTTCTATTGTGTCACCTTTGTCATACTGATTGAGATATGTCATAAGAATGATATCAATATGTTTGTATTCAAGAACCGTCATGTGATTTTTTGCTTCAAATCCATATTTTGCAAGAAGTGCAATAAGGTCCTTGCTGGATACGTTAATATATTTTGATATTTCGTGAACTCTGGGGTTAGTATTTTTTGCTTTAGCCATATTATCACTCACCTTCCTTAATATTAGCCTGAATATGGTTTAATATTCCTTTTGCAAAACCCTCATCATTTACCGATACAACGGCATTATAAAAATTGCCTATTGCACCGCCGAGAGTTTCTTTGTCTGCAATTTCAGCATATGGGACATCATAGAAACTGCAACTGTCTGTGATATTCTTTTTTGTGTTGGCACTTGCATCTTTTGCAAGCAAGATAAGATATGACGAGCCAAATCTTATTGCCTCTTTACAGGCACTTTCGCCGCTTGAAACTCTTCCTGCCCTTTTGGCAAGACCTAAAAGTCCGAGTGCTTTTTTCATTCATATCACTCCACATCTTCGGGTTTTACAAATTTTTCTATTTGGGCATATACGCTTTCGGGAAGTTCGCATTTGAAACTTCTTGAAAAACTTTTTTTCTTCACTGCCATTTCAAAGCATTTTTCATTAGGACAAATATAAAGTCCTCTGCCTCCGTCAAAACTGTTATTAAACGATGCCGATATACTGCCGTCAGACAGTTTATATATTCTTATGAGTTCAGACCTTATCTTACATTGTCTGCACCCTGCACACATTCGTGTGTTTTTCTCTTTGCGGGCCATAACCTCACCCTGCCTTATTCGGCATCGCTTTTGATGTCGATTTTATATCCTGTGAGTCTTGCGGCAAGACGTGCATTCTGGCCTTCTTTGCCGATTGCAAGAGAAAGTTGATGATGAGGCACAATCACATGTGCTTCTTTTTCTTCGGGGTTAACTTCCAAAGATACAACTTCTGCAGGATTAAGACTTGCACGGATAAATTCTGCAGGATCCTCGCTGTAGCGTACGATGTCAATTTTTTCACCGCCCAGTTCATCCACAACATTTTGAACACGGGTTCCTTTTGCACCGATACATGCACCTATGGGATCGACATTTTTGTCATTTGACCACACTGCAATTTTTGTTCTTGAGCCCGCTTCTCTTGAAACACTTTTAACTTCAACAACTCCGTCTGCAATTTCGGGAATTTCTTCCGCAAAAAGTTTGGCAACAAGAGCGGGACGTGTACGGGATACGTTAACAACAGGTCCTTTTGTTGTTTTTCTTACTTCTGTTACATACACCTTTAATCTCTGATGGAAATTGTAACTTTCTGTGCTCACCTGTTCACCGGGAGCAAGATATGCTTCTGTTTTTCCGATATCAAGATATATGTTTCTTTTTTCAATTCTCTGAATTGTTCCTACTACAACTTTATGCTCTTTTTCGGAAAATTCATCATATATGAGATTTCTTTCTGCTTCTTTGATTCTCTGAAGCACAACCTGTTTTGCAGTCTGGGCTGCAATTCTTCCAAATGCCGCAGGAGTATCTTCAATGTTTACAACGTCACCGATTTCATATGTTCCGCTGATGTTTTTTGCATCATCAAGAGAAATCTGGCACAAGGAATCCTGAACTTCTTCCACAACTTCTTTGCAGACAAAAACTTTTACTTCGCCTGATTCTCTGTCAATGTTTACAAGGACATTATTCTGATTTGTGTTGTAGTTTCTTTTGTATGCAGACACAAGTGCAGCATCTATTGCATCAAGAATAAGGTCTTTTGAGATGTTTTTTTCTTTTTCAATTTCGTTTAATGCTGTTAAAAATTCGCTGTTCATTTTGTTTACCATTCCCTTCTGTATTTTTTACCATATTATTGCAAGTCTGACAGATGCAACAGAGGATTTTTCAAGTTCCAATGTCTCTTTGCCTGACTCTAATTTAATGATTCCGTCATGTAGCCCCAAAAGTTTTGCAGTTATGATTTTCTGACCGTTTATGGCTTTGTATAGTTTAACGTCCACATCACGTCCGGCAAACCTTTCAAAATCTTTATCCTTTTTCAGTTCCCTGTCAATGCCAGGAGATGAAACTTCAAGCATGTAGGCCTGGGTTATGGGGTCTTTTTCGTCAAGTATGTCACTTAATGCTTTGCTGACCGCTTCGCACTGGTCAATGGATACTCCGCCTTTTTCATCATCAACATCAATGATGACACGGAGCACATAATCCGAACCTTCTTTTTTGAATTCCACATCATCCACAAAGCATCCGTTTTCAAGAGCAATCGGATTTGCATATTCAAAAACTGTTTCGGTAACTTTCTTTTCTGCCATCTGATCATTCCTTTCAAAAACCGATTTCGGCTTCAAACTAACGAAAAGAGTGGGTTTTTCAACCCACTCTAATCTCAAGTACAATATTTACATTAATATAATATCACAAAACTTTCCAAATTGCAAGCATTTTTTTATTTAACATTATATTTTCTATTTAAAATCAATAAACTCTCTTAACACCAAGTCCGCTTTGAGCCGCTATTAACCGCCCGAATTCTCCCTGCATTAATTCCGCAAATGCTTCAACCCTCGGATTGTTTTCACCGTCACGAATAACAGCATAGTAATTTGTTGTATATGGGTAGGTGCCATTGGAAATTGTTTCTTCAGTTGGAGCGATACCATCAATACTCAAAAATTTCAGGTCAAGAGGACCGAGTACAGATGAATTAACCAGGTAATAGTAAAACAAACTGTACCCCATAGCATAGTCACCATTATTCTTTCGGTTATAATCATCAACTTCGGTTAGAATACTCGACATCATGATAGATGTACGTTCTCTTGATATATCCTCGCTTATTTCTTTTCCATTAAGAATAAACTGTTCCATCTGAGCATGACTTCCGCTATCTTCATTTCTGCAATATGCAATAAGTTTGCTATCGTCTCCGCCAATCTCTTTCCAGTTAGTTATGCCATTGTTCACATAAATATCGCGAAGTTGTTCTGTTGTTATATTGTTAACTTCATTCTTTGTTCCCGTAAAGAATATAAGTGCTTCATCAGCAATGGGAATAAATTTAAGGTTTACATTCTTTTCCTCTGCATACTTTAACACTTCTTCCCCTGCATCGGGAACAAATATCATTTCCACCTCTCCGTCAATCAGACGCTTATATGATGCAACTGTTTTGCTGTGCGCTTTAGGAAATTCGGGATGATTATCATAATTCTGATAATATGCACTATATATGTTTTGTGTTATTCCATAGGTTGATGTGGAGCCATCCAGAACAGGTATTTCTATGTTGGGAGCCGTTTCTTTCAGAATTGCCGGTGCATGATTGATAAAAAATGTGCGTATAAACTGATATAAGAACTCACAGCATTCCGCTCTTGTTACAGCCTGCTGCGGATGCCAGAACAATTCATCATCTGCAGTATCCATAAATTCATGATCAACAAGGTCTGCTAAAAGATGATAGTTTTCCAGGGTTAATGCCTTGTATGCAACTTTTGCATAGTCGGATACTTCGTCCATATCCTTATATTTTGAGAAATCCGTTTCAACTTCCTGTGGTTCAATTTTTCCCATATCAGAAAGCATGCGAAAAGTCATAGTTACAAGTTGTTCACGGGTAATAACTGAATCGGGATTAAAATGAGTATCCCTCATAAACACACCCTTATCAACAAGTGCCATTATATATTCTTTTGCCCAATGGTTTTCAGGAATATCTTCAAAGCATGACAAAGAACGGGTTTTCGAAGCACTGAACATTCTTGCAAAAATTGTTGCCATTTCTGCTCTTGTGAGTTCCTTATCAGGTTTAAAACTTCCATCTTCAAATCCTACAATAACCTCTCTTGCCCTTATTTCATTTATGTATAAATCATTGGTGTATTTCTCACCTAAATCATTAAATTGCGCTGTATATAATTTTGCTTTTTCTACTGTAAAATCTCTGTTTCCCGGAAGATAAGCATAACTATATCCATCAAGAGGACCTATGGAAAGAGGAATAATCTGCTTTGTTTCTTTGTCCCTTATAATATAAGCAGTATTGCCAAAATCATATCCATCATCTGCTTTTATATATTTAACAATATTTTCTTCTTGTTCGTTTGCTATTTTTTCTGCTGATGCACCAAGGCAGGATATACTGCTTGTAACCAAAACCGCTAAAGTTAAAATCATTGATAATAATCTTTTCATTAAGCATACCTCCTTATTCTACAAAGGCATATTCTCCCATAAATAATATTTCACCATTTGCATCATCACGGATAACATAGGTAAACGGAGTATCAAACTTCACAACAATCGGTTCAGGCGGCACAGATGTAGCACCTCCAAATAAACCTGTAACTGCTGCAGCTTCAGTTCCTCTTTCGTCAACCTTGATATACGTTTTATGCATAGCTGCCATCAAATACATATTTCCCATATCAAACATCTTTCTGAAATCTGCTTTTTTGTCTTCAAAAGCATCCACAACACCGAGGTTATTCATAATATCTATAAGAGATGTGTCAAACTCACTTTCAAATTTAGGAATACTGAGTTTTATTCTTTTGTTTGCAAGACTTTTGTTTTCAATAAGACCTGATAAAGTATTTTCGCTATAGTCACCCCTTATTAAATACATTGAAACATCAAAATCATAGGAAAGCATTTCTTCTGCTGTTTCATCATAAACTCTGTTTTTATATGGAAGTGCCAGAACTTCAGTGCTGTTTTCGTTGTAATAGCCATAGTATGCGGTTTCGTTCATAAAGTCCGTCTGTTTTTCAGCACCATTTCTATCGGTAAAAATGTCTTTCTTTGTTGCATCTTCATCAAATTCATTCTGCCATGCCCCTTTGAAATATACAGCGTTCAGAAGTGCCATAATAAAACGCTCATCTTGTGCCAATTCATCTGTTATGATGCTGTCTATCTTATCGTTTGTCTTTTCTTTTACCCAACTGTTAATTTCGCCCGCAATCTTATCCCGGGTTGAACTGTTCACTTCAGCGTCATAAAAATTTTCGACAATGTTTTGGTAACTTTCAGCAAATTTTTGTGTGGTGTTGGTTTTGTTAATCCAAAGTGCATTTGCAATATCAAGTTTTAGTATGTCTGCTTTCTGATAGCCTTCAATAAGTTTTTTTGCATACTCATTATATTCATCTAAGTTGTCAATATCCAAAGTATTCAAAATCTCTGTTTTAGTATTTCCGTCAGCCCCGTTTGCCGCCATAGCAAAAGCCATTTTGATTGACAACGGCGAGAACATATAGTTCGTATTTGTCGGCATCTGTGATTTTAATTTATCCGCAAAGGTCATGTTATCAGATTTACTGATGCCGGAACTTGCATATACTCTTACGAGAGTTACAATAGCCTGCTCTGTGGTGTAATTCTCCTGCGGAGCAAAGTTATTGTTCCCAACACCTTTCATAATACCCATATTGCAGATCCTCTGAATAGCACTCATCGCCCAATCGGAAATTTGTGCGTTGTCCGAAAATTCATAATACAATTCTGTGCTTGCCAAATCAGGATGCACTATGTTTATAAGACGGTTTAATATTGTTGCCGCTTCTTCACGGGTTAACAAGTCATTGGGAGCAAATTGCGCTCTGGATTTACCCTTTATAATTCCCATTGTGTTAAGAATACGAACTTTCATATTGTCCGTATCCACAAAAACAATATGTCCGTCATCAACCGGAAGGTTACCGAATTCTGAAACATAATTATATGCAAGTTCGCAAAACTTTTCACGGGTGATTGCTCCGGGGAAGTTATAGTTTCCACCGGCATTTGTGATATTAAGTGCGTGTGCTTTGTCAATGTCAGCCCAAGCCCACTCGCTTGCCTCAACAGATGTTGCAGAAGTTATTGGTTCCGGGGCAACCGTATTTGCACCCGGATCACCGTCTCCCATAATTGCGCTGTATTTAACATTAACAGTGCTTTCATCCAGCGGCTTATTGAGTTCATATTTTTCTATGAGTTTCATCACTGTCCTGTCATTTGATAACTCACGCAGTGCTTTGTCAATCAATATATACAAAGTTTCATCACCTGTCGGCTCTGACAATTCCTCATATGGCGAACCTGCTAAGTCGTCTCTAAATACAATAGCATATTGTTCGCCATGCTTTGTAGAACGGTTGCCATTTTCATCAAAAGTGATATTATATGTTTTCAAATACTCTCTTGAATAATCTATTATGCTGTCTCTTTCCTCCGTAACCGAAATAGCAGAAATAGCACAGGTAATCTCACCACTAACAACTGCCGGAATGAGTTTGTCAAATGACATATTAACAAACTCAATGTCAAATCCTATTTTTTCACCGACATAATTCATAAGGTCAATATCAAAACCGATAAGTTCACCATTTTCGTCATAATACTCGAATGGCTTAAAATCAGCACTTGTTCCGACTTTAATTTTTGCTTTCTGCATTGGACCGTCAATTCCATCTGCGAAAGTTACCCTTGACATTGAAAAAAACATCATGATTGCTAAAATGATTGATAATAACTTTTTCATTATATGTACCTCCTTACTGACCTAACAGGGTTATTTCGTATTCCTTTTCAGAAATTTCAATACGACCTACATAACCATTTCCGTACACTTTCGGTTCCGCTCTATCCTGCGGAAAAATTATTATTTTGTTATTCTCCGGTTTTCCCAAATCAAGTCCCCATTTCTCACCTCTGTAAACGCCATCATGGATTTTTGAATCTTTTCCATACACCACTGAAGATGTGGCAATCAGTACAGCGATTGTAAGTATTAACACTATGATTTTCTTCATCGTTTTCACTCCTTATGAGATAGCATGAATATCCATATTATACCATAAGTAAAAATGCTTGCTTGCAAGGGCATTTTTACGCAGCCGTCAATGTCACAGGTGTGCTAAGGCACACGGCATCGAAGATGCAAAGACATGCGTCAGCATGGATTACTGTGTACATTATACCATATATCAAAACATCAAGCCAAAATCCAGATATCTTTTCATTTTGTACTCCAAACTGTTTCATAGTATTCCGCCGTTTTTTAAAGGAAAATGTTTCCTTACATATAATACAATTTCAGATATAAAAAGGTTGCATTCTATTTAAATATTGCTCCATCTGCAAAGGGGAAAAGTTCTTTGCATCATTCAAATATTTATAGTTCGGTGTTTTCGACAAATCACCTTAAATATTTTAAACAAATCGTGAATGGCAAAATGTTACTCAAAATTCCTATGAAATGAAGAAACAAAAAACTTAAAAATGACTGTCACTTTCAAATCATTTTAAATTTTTGATATATTCCATTGGCGTGATTCCAACCTTGCGCAAAAAACTTCTGTAAAAAACAGAGTAGTCGCAAAATCCTGAATTTAAGGCAGCGACGCAGGCACTTTCACCTGCATTCAAAAGTGATTGTGCTTTAATAATTCTGCGTTCATTGATGTAATTACCTAACGTGAACCCGGTCTCTTTTTTAAAAAATTTATACAAGTTTTTTTCTGACATAAAGAAATGCTGCGACAGTTTTTTGTAACTTAAATCTTCAGACAGATTTTCGTCTATAAATTTTATGATTTCCATAGTTTTTGTGCTATATACGCAATGCTGATTAAAGTTATATGATAGACTGTTTTTCTCTGCCTTTATTAATAATGTTAAAAGAGAAAAAGCAGAAGAATAATCCTCATAGAGAGTATTTAATGAAAGAGATTGTTCTATTTCCTCAAATATTTTGCCTAATTGAAATTTTTCAACAGATATACTGTCAACAATTAACAATTTCCTTTTTAAAAGGATGGAATATAGTTCAAAATCCGAAATGTTAAATCGGCCAAATATTTCTTTCGTGAATAAAATTCGCTTTCTGTAATATCTGCAGGAATTTTTTATAATAGGGCGATGAAGCATACCGTTTGCTATTATAATCATCGAACCTTCTTCCACGCAATAGCGCTTCCCTTCAAAAGAGAAATATAAATCACCCTGCAAAAAATAATAAACTTCAAATTCAGTGTAGTGTGTATGTACTTCAAATTCGCTGTTTGGCTGAGCATTGTTTGTTAATGATGAAAATAATTGTATCGCGCCACCCAGTCCGGTATAATTAATTAAAAAATCGGATTCGGTCATAATAAAACTCCCTTGGTAGAAAAATGCAATAATGTCACCTGATAATGCAATTTTAATTGCGTATAAGATATGATATTATAATATCACAAACTGAAATATCGGTCAATAAGAAAGGATTGAAATTATGTATAAAACCGAACCCCACCTACACGTGCAGGAAATAAGCGCATGCTCACATCTGTGTGCAGCCGATATGGTCAAAATGTACTATGATGCCGGATATAAAACCATATTTGTTTCCGATCATTTTATGCCGTATTATTTTAATTCTCTCGGTGATATAACCTGGCATGATAAAGTAACAATTTTTTTATCAGGATATTATAAAGCCAGGGAAGTGGGCAAAAAGTACGGGATGAATGTGCTTTTGTCTGCAGAAGTGTCCTTTGACGATTCGCCAAATCATTATCTTGTATACGGAATAACAAAGGAATTTCTTGAAGCATTTCCCGACTGGTGTTACAGGGGAACTGAGCATTTTTCAGAAATTGCCAAATTGAATAATATTTTTGTTGTACAAGCCCACCCTTACAGGGATGGTGAATGTTTCCCCACACCCGGGTATGCAGATGCTTTTGAGGTTTATAATTCAAGCCCGAGGCATAATGATTCTAACGATATGGCAGAAAAATGTGCCAAGCAACATGGATTATATATGACTGCAGGCTCTGATGCACACAGAGTGGAGGACGTTGCCAAAGGCGGAATTTTAACTGAAAGCGAAATCTTTAGTGCAGATGATTATATTGAAGTGATTAAAAGTGGCAGTTTTCAAGTTTTCAAGGGGTGATACCATGATATATTTTTTAAGCGATTTGCACAGTAACATAAATTTTTCAACTCTTAAAAACTATCTTGACATTGCAACAGATGATGATTTGTTAATTATTCTTGGGGATATTGGTCTTAAATTTGAAAAAACTCAGCAAAACAGAGAATTTGATGATTACTTTTTATCCATAAATAAAAAAATTGCATTTATGGACGGAAATCATGAGAATTTTGACTATTTAAAAACTTTTCCCGAGAAAGAGTGGAATGGCGGCACTGTTGGCAGGATTACAGAAAATATTATTCATTTAAAGAGAGGTAATATTTATACAATAAACGAAAAAAAATTCTTTATTTTTGGTGGATGTAAAAGTTCAGACAAGTGGAAAGAGACAGGACTATGGCATCCCGATGAAATGCCAAATAATGATGAATTGACACTTGCATACAAAAATCTAAAGATACATAATTACGAAGTAGATTATGTGTTGACTCATAAATATGAGAAAGGTTCTGAATACGACGAACTCCAAAAATTAACTGATTTTATAGATAACAATGTGAAATTTAATAAATGGTATTCCGGTCATTGGCATGTAAATGAAAAGATTGATGACAAACATATTGTTGTTTACGATAAATTGACAAGTGTTGATTGATTCTGCTTGTCAGGCGAAGCCATTTTGTGAGGGATAGAAAAATGCACTTAACAAAGCCCATATGCTTCGTTAAGTGCACTTTTAAATATCGTATTTTTCAATTTATCAAAGATTATAATATCTGTCAAATTCTGCAGGATGTGGAATTGCCGCCATACTTCTGACTTCTTCTCTCTTGCCCTTTATGAAGTTTTTGATAAGTTCTTCAGGGAATACTCCGCCCTCTGTGAGATATGCATAATCTTTTTCAAGGGCATCAAGTGCCTCATCAAGAGATGTTGGGAGAGATTTAAGTTTTGCCTTTTCTTCATCGCTTAAGTGGAAAAGGTTGAAATCATAAGGTCCCCAGCCTTCTTTGTGAGGATCAATTTTATTTTTAATTCCGTCAAGTCCTGCCATAAGGATTGCCGCATAGCAGAAATACGGGTTACAGGTTGCATCGGGGTTACGGAGTTCAAAACGTCTGAGATTTGGTGCTTTTGCATATGCAGGAATACGGATTACTGCACTTCTGTTAGATGTTGCATAGCCGACTGTTACAGGTGCTTCAAATCCGGGCACAAGTCTTTTGAATGAGTTTGTGCTGGGATTTGTGATGGCACAAAGAGATGCAATGTGTTTTAAAAGTCCACCCATGAACCAATGTGCTTCCTGACTGAGATGGGAATAGCCGTCATCATCAGAAAATACAGGTTCGCCGTCTTTTAAGAGAAGCATATGAACATGCATACCATTTCCTGCTTCACCCGCCACTGGTTTTGGCATAAAGGTTGCAGACATTCCGTGTTTGATTGCGGTGTTATGGATAATATATTTAATGTTCATTGTGGCATCTGCCATTTTTACCATTTCGCCAAGTTCGGGTTCAATTTCAAACTGACCTGCAGCGCCAACTTCGGGGTGGTGATAGTTGAGAGCAATTCCTGCATCTTCTATGAGCATACACATTTCGCTTCTCGCTTCATAGGAAACATCAAAGGGTTTTGCAATATGATAGTTCTTCTGCTTTGGTACAACACATCCATGACCTTCAACTGCGGTGTTCCAATGTGCCTGACGGGCATCTATTGAATAGCCTACAGAGTTTGGTGAAACGTCCCATGAAACATCATCAAAAAGATAAAACTCAAATTCGGGTAAAATGAGCATTGTATCTGCAACGCCTGAATCTTTCATAAACTGTGTTGCTGCCTTTACGATGTTTCTCGGATACTGGGGAAGAGGTCTGTTGGAAGGATAGTCAATGATCATTGCATCCCCTGTCATTGAAAGAGTTGGGATTTCGCAGAAAGGATCAATTGCTGCGGTATCGGGATCGGGGATGAAAACCATATCACTTTTTTCAACCATTGCATAGCCATAGTTTGATGCATCAAAACCAATTCCGTTTTCCATTGTTTTTTCAGAGAAATTATTTGCAGGAATTGTTACATGGCGATATTGACCGTTGATGTCAACCATCTTAAAGTCTACCATTTTGATATCATTGTCGCGGATAAGCTTTATGATATCTTTTACTG
>JAZQJX010000019.1:0-17722 GCA_045541875.1 Clostridia bacterium
CCGAAGGGAATTTAGCTGACATTTGTCAATTTAGCTTGCCGTAAGGCAAATTTAGCTAATTGTAGTTTGTCGTCGGAGGCGACAAACTACAATTTACACACCTTCCTTTATTTTGAGTTAATTTTATTCATAAACAGTTGAATTACAAAAAAAATTGTGGTATAGTTTTTATATAATCAGAAAACGGAGGACATGTTATGTCATTTTACTATATAGTAGACGTATTATCCCGTGTCGGTGATAATATGGATGATGTACATCATGGAATTTTTGCAGATAATATTTCATCTTTTTCAAAAGGTATATGCGAAAATATGGAAATGCGCTTTAAGTCCATCGGTAAAAAGCACATATTCTGCGTTTCGTCTCTCAAAGGAAACCTTGAAAAAGTAAATGTTTTTTTAAGGAATATGTTAAATGCCAGAAGTCAGGGCAAAGTCAGGGTAAAATTTCAGTATGACATTAAAGAGATGATGGATAACGTCTTTTCAGGTCCTGAAACCGACGGAGCATCGCTTCTGTACACTGAGGGAAAAAACGTCTTTGCCGCAGGTCACGGTGAGGTTTTTGCATATAAGTATTCCAAAAAGGCAAAAAAATGCGAAAGAATAGATTTTCCGCAAGTTACTGATATTCAACAATCGGATGAAGAGATGCAGAAAAACTCCTTTTCGCGTTATGTAGGCACACTCGAGGCAGGGGATGAATACCTCATTATTGAAAAGTTCACACATTCTCTTTTAGGTGATGAGATAGTAAAAGAAATATTTGAAAATAACCGTATGGATGTTTGCAAAATGTTTTCAAATAAGATTTCAAAAGTTGATTTGTCATCAGGCTACAGTATGATACACATAAGGGTAAGAAAGTCATGGAAACATCTTTTTGTATGGCTTGGAGCACTCATACTTTTGAGTGTGGTTTCGGTAGTGTTGATTTTTGCCTGATAGTAGATTTTATAAAACATAAGGAGTAATTAAAATGAAAAAATACGATATTGCAGCCTATGTATGGCCTGCGTACACAGGTGACGAACCAAGAACAAGACTTTTCTGGGAGGAAGGAATAGGCGAGTGGCAAACCGTTAAAAATTCTTCTCCTAAATCAAACGGATACAACTGGGACAGAAAACCTTTGTGGGGATATGTGAATGAAGCAGATCCCTATGTTATGAGTATGCAGATTGATGCTGCACTTGATTATGGAGTTAATGTTTTTATATATGACTGGTACTGGTACGATGACAGACCATTCCTTGAAAACTGTCTCAATGACGGATTTTTAAAGGCACCAAATTGTGATAAGATGAAGTTCTATCTCATGTGGGCAAATCACGATGCAAACTATACTTGGGATAAGCGTAATTCCGATGAGTTTAGCGATACAATATGGCAGGGAAAAGCAGACCGAGAGCAGTTTGAAATTATTGGAAAAAGATGGCTTGAAAAATATTTCACAAAAGATAACTACTATAAAATTGACAACAAGCCCGTAATCAGCATATATGAAATGAACAATTTTGTGGTTGGTCTTGGTGGAATTGATAGTGCAATAGATGCCATGAACTGGCTCAGAGAAGAAGCGAAGAAATACGGATTTGACGGAATTCATTATCAATTCGTTCGTTGGGACGGTGAAACAGAAAGTATAACGGGAGTTGACGGACAGGTTATGGTGACAGATTCTGCTCTTGTATCAAAACTTGGATTTTCCTCTCTCACTCACTATCAGTTTGTTCATTTCACAGATATGGACAGAAACTATGAAGAAATTCTTGAAGATGCAAAAAAAGAGTGGAAAAAAGCAAAAGAGAGTTATAATATTCCATATTTCCCTCATGTTTCAATTGGTTGGGACAATAACCCACGCTTTAAAGACTACAGAGTAGGGGTTGTAAGAAATAATACTCCCGAGAATTTTGAAAAAGCACTTTTGGTAGTAAAAGATTTTGCAGATGAAAGCGGTGTATCCCTCATTACAATCAACAGTTGGAACGAGTGGACAGAAACAAGTTACCTTGAACCTGACAATAAATATGGCTATGGATATCTTGAAGCAATCAAGAAGGTTTTTAAATAAGAAACGAAAAAGGACATATGCCAAAGTAAGGCATATGTCCGAAAATTATATGTGGATTATTCCTTTTTTGAATTTAGTTTTTTCAAAACAAATTCATAACCGTTTGGTGAATGTACAATTGTGCAGGATGAGCAATCTTTGATTTTGTCATCCGTATATGTAAAGTTCCCTCCGCATTTGTCGCCCAGAAGGTATAGTGGACAGTAACAAAAAAGACAGTTGAAATTTTCTTCGTCTTTTGTTTTATGGCAAGGAAAATATTCACAGTTTGAATTTTTGAAAAATTTAGAACATTCTTTCATATTGAAAACCTCATAAAAATTTGTATATAATTATACTATCACATTAAGATTTATATATCAATATAAAAAATAAAAATTATAGATGACAAGGAAGAACGATTTTGATAAGTTTCAGAAAAGCAACAGAGAAAGACACAGACTCAATAGAAAAGATATATGATGACATTCACTCTTGTGAAGAAAAAGGTGAGTGTATTACAGGATGGATAAGAGGGGTGTATCCCACAAAAGAGGTCGTGATTTCAGCTCTTGAACGTGACGACATTTTTGTTTTGGAATGTGATTTTAAGATAATTGGCTCTGCAATCATCAATAAAATTCAGCTTGATGAATACAAGTATGGTGAATGGATTGACAATCCTCATGAAAGTCAGGTTATGGTTCTTCATACCCTTGTTATTTCTCCCGACAAAAAGGGAAAAGGGTATGGAAAAGAATTTGTTTCTTTTTATGAGAAATATGCTCGTGAAAACGGATGTCACTATCTTCGTATGGATACCAATGAGAGAAATACATCTGCAAGGGGGTTATATAAAAAACTCGGATACAGGGAAGTGGGAACAGTTCCCTGCGATTTTAACGGTATAAAGTCCGTGAAAATGGTACTATTAGAAAAAATATTAATATAAGGAGATACAAAAATGACAAGAAAAGAAATGGCAGTAGATAAACATAAACAAGGATATAACTGTGCTCAGGCAGTCCTTTGCACTTTTGCTGATAAAACCAATCTTTCAGAAGATGAACTTTTCAGAATCTCCGAAGCCTTTGGCGGAGGAATGGGTGGAACTCAAGGGGTGTGCGGTGCAGTGAGCGCAATGGTTTTTCTTGCAGGACTTGAAAAGAGTTTAGGGATTGATTCACTTCCGCAGACAAATAAAATGGAAAGTTACACCCTTGGGCGAGAACTGATGGAGGCTTTTGAAGCCAAAAATCAATGCATTATGTGTTCAAGATTAAAAGGGGAGGGACTTCGTTCCTGCGACGGCTGTATTGAAGATGCAGTGGAAATCATAGAAGAAAATCTTTTTTGAATCGCAAAAAGATAAAAATATCGGTATATTCCATTGATAAATATGTCAGATTTTGATAGGATTATGTAAGAAGTTACGTTAATAGTCAAATAAAAAGGAGAAAATACAATGGACAAATTATCTTTTGATTTATCAAAACCTTTAACACCTTTCAAAATTTTAAATGCCACAAACGGCGGTCCCTGGTGCAAAAGACATGTCAATGACCAGACAAGGAGCAATTTTAACGAATATAAAGCAGCAAGGATACCCTACGCAAGAAATCACGATGCAAATGCATGTCATGTTTACGGCGGTCCTTTTGCACATGATATAAGTGTAATTTTCCCTGATTTTGAAAAAGACGTTTCCGATCCTGAGTCATATGATTTTGCCTGCACAGATGAGGCAATTCTCACATGGCTTGATGCAGGCACAAAAACTTTTTTCAGACTTGGACAGACCATAGAACATCAGATAAAAAAACATGATACACTTCCGCCCAAAGATTTTCAGAAGTGGGCATCTGTCTGTGAACACATCATACGCCACTACACCGAAGGATGGGCAGACGGATATGAACTTGATATGGAATACTGGGAAATATGGAATGAGCCTGACCTTGATGGGGACGACAGTGACAACAAGCGTACATGGGGAGGTATGAAATCAGAGTTCTTTGATCTCTATGAAATCACTGCAAAGCACCTGAAAAAATGTTTTCCGAACTTGAAAATCGGAGGTCCTGCCCTTGCGTGGAATGAAGAGTGGGCAGAGGATTTTCTTTGCGAAATGCAAAAAAGGAATGTTCCCATAGACTTTTTCTCGTGGCACATATATTGCACAGAACCAATTCAAATGATGGAAAAAGCCGACAGATTAAAGGCATTTCTTGATAAATACGGATATGGAGATGCCGAAAGTATTCTCAATGAGTGGAATTATGTTAAAGGCTGGACAGATGAATTTGTCGATTCCATAAAAACAATTCAGTCTGCCAAAGGTGCATCTTTTGTTATGGCGTGCATCAGCGAAGCGCAACATTCATCCATTGATATCTTAATGTACTACAGTACAATTCCTCACATATGGTGCAATGCATTTGACTACTATACCTATGAAGTGAGAAAGGGATATTATCCGCTTTACTGGTACGGTATGTTTTATGATATGAAAGGTGAAATTCCGTCAGAGGAAAAAATAGAAAACATATATTCTCTCTGCGGTGTTGACAAAGACGGAAAAACACTTACGGTTGTTACATACTATACAGACAAAGAAAATGAACCTTCAAAGGAAATTGAACTGAATTTCGGGAAGTCAGGAGAGTATGAAATATATCTTCTTGACAAAGATACTGACGGGACTATTGTTGTCACAACGAAAGATGCAAGGTTTACAATAGAGCCTAATTCGTGTATAATGATAAAAGAAATATAAAATTATAAAGGACGGATGAGTATGAAAATCACAAACAGTAAAAATTACATCAAAATTGCTCTTACAGCATTTGTGCTTTATCTGGCGATATATTACTGGGAAAGTATATCCGGATTTGCAGGCACACTTTTATCATCGCTCATACCTCTTCTTGCAGGATTTTCAATAGCATACGTTTTGAATATCCTTATGAGTTTTTATGAAAAGCATTATTTCACAAAGTTTTCTCATAAACCCATAGTTGCAAAGAGTCGTCCCTTTGTTTGCGCAATTGCATCTCTTATAAGTTTTGCAGGTATAATTGCACTTATAGTAATGCTTGTAATTCCTGAACTTATTTCCTGTATATCATTTTTGTGGTCTCACATTCCGCCATATTTTGATAAACTTCTTGAAAGTGACATCGTAGTAAAATATGTGCCGAAAGATATTTTGAATGCAATAGAATCAATCCATTGGCAGGATGCTGTTGAAAAAGTAGTCAAGGTTGTTGCATCGGGAATAACCACCGCTGCAGGAGCGCTTGTAAGTGTTTTTGCCACGACCGTGTCAACTGTAGTCACAGTTTTTCTCAGCCTTATTTTTGCCATATATTATATGCTCAGCAAAGAAAAACTTGGCGTTCAGACCAAAAGACTGATTCGCACATATACACCCTCATATGAAGAAAAGATTCTCTATGTTTTCAGAGTGCTTAATGAGTCTTTCAGAAATTTCATAGTAGGCCAGTGTCTTGAGGCTGTAATACTCTGGGTTTTATGCACCATAGGAATGATGGCATTCGGATTCCCCTATGCTCAGATGATAGGAGCGTTTATAGGTTTTACTGCTATAATACCCATTGCCGGACCATATATCGGTTCAATAGTCGGAGCGATAATGATTCTTACTGTTTCCCCTGTAAAAGCCCTTTTGTTCCTTGTGTTCATAATTGTTCTTCAGCAAATTGAAGGAAATTTCATATATCCCAAAGTTGTTGGTGATTCGATCGGGCTTCCGCCTGTATGGGTTCTTGCTGCCATAACAATTGGAGGCGGAGTGCTGGGAATAGTGGGAATGCTCATAGGTGTTCCAATTTTTGCAGCAATATACAGAATAATCAGGGAAGATGTAATAAAACGCGAAAGAAAGACTCTGAAACAAAAAGAGCCGACACCGGAACCTAAATAACAATAAATGCATATCAGCACATTGAAAAACTTTTTGCTGATATGCATTTTGTTTTAGAAATTCATTGTCTGTGATTGTTTATAAACAGAGTAATCAACATCATATGACACACGCAAAAAAGGTGCAGAATATCTGCACCTTTTAAAAGTGTTTTAATTTTTGATTGAATACTCAGATAGCTCTGGTAACCTTGTTTGAACGAAGACAACTTGTGCAAACATTGATTTTTTTGGGAGCTCCGTTAACAAGAGCACGAACACGTCTTACGTTAGCCTTCCATGTTCTGTTTGATCTTCTGTGTGAGTGGCTCACCTGAATGCCAAAAGCAACACCTTTACCACATACTTCACATTTTGCCATATATATGCACCTCCTAATTGGTTTTGACTCATTCATAAAACAAGAGATATTATAGCAGAAAAACTTTGTAAATGCAAGCATTTTTTTGAATTTTTTTGAAATTAATTAAAATATGGTACTTTTTAGCAAAATTATTAAAAAATTTTCGTAAAACTATTTGAAAATACATAAAAATAGTGTATAATATTAAAGACAATACAAAAGGAGGTATCTTTATGGGTGATTTTAAATTTAGTGTAAGTCTTGGGAAAATTGTTGATGAGTTTAAACTTGAACCCGTATGTGTATCCGAAAATTATGAAAAGATTAAAATAGTAACAAACGAAATTAACCGTCCAAGTTTGCAGATTGCCGGTTTTTTTGACTATTTCTATAATGACCGTATTCAGATTATGGGAAGAGTTGAATTTTCATATCTTGAAAAACTTTCATCACAGGAAAGATATGTTGCACTTGAAAGACTTTTCGAAAAAAACATACCTTGCGTGATTGTAAGTCACAATATGGAAGTTCCCGAAGAGATGATAGAACTTGCCCAAAAATATACTACCCCTGTTCTGAGAACCGAAAATACCACGTCAAGATTTATGAGCGCCCTCATTGCATTTTTGAATGTTGAACTTGCGCCGAGAATCACAATGCACGGCGTGTTGGTTGAAGTTTATGGTGAAGGTATTCTTCTTTTGGGAGACAGCGGTGTCGGTAAAAGCGAAGCGGCAATAGAACTTGTAAAAAGAGGACATCGTCTTGTAGCAGATGATGCGGTTGAAGTAAAGAGAGTGTCTGACATTTCACTTCTCGGCTCTGCCCCTGATGTTATAAGACACTTTATTGAACTTCGGGGTATCGGTATTGTTGACGTTAAAATGATATTTGGTATCGGTGCTGTAAAAAATGTTGAAAAGATAGATTTTGTCATAAATCTTGAACTGTGGCAGGACAAAAAGCAGTATGACCGTCTGGGACTTACAACTGAGTATATGGACATTCTCGGAATTAAAATTCCGTCGATTACAGTTCCTGTAAAACCGGGAAGAAACCTTGCAGTTGTAATTGAGGTTGCCGCAATGAACAACCGTCAGAAAAAGATGGGCTATAACGCTGCAGAGGCACTTAACAACAAACTTATGTCCCAGATGGGATTGGAAGAAGACGAATAATAATATGGAATTCGGAGGTAAAAATGTATTATATAGGAATAGACCTTGGCGGAACAGGAGCAAAGGCAGGAGTTGTCACCGAAGACGGTAAAATAATTGCCAAATCCACCGCATCAACAAAAGGTGTTGAAGGATATGAAAATATTGTAAAAGTTATGGCAGATATAACATATGATGTTATTGAAAAAGCCAATATAACAAAAGATGATATAAAAAGCATAGGAATAGGATGTCCCGGTTCAATTGACGATAAAAACGGAATTGTGTATTATTCCAACAACATAGTTATGGAAAATGCCCCTGTTGTCGATGAAATGAAAAAGCATATTGACAAACCCATATACATCGGTAACGATGCAAACTGCGCAGCCCTTGGCGAATATTGGGCATTCAAAGACGACGAAATGAAAAATTTTGTGCTAATAACTCTTGGCACGGGAGTTGGCGGCGGCGTAATCCTTGACGGCAAACTCTACACAGGCTTCAATGGTGTTGCAGGAGAACTTGGTCACACCATAATTGAAATGGACGGCGAAGCCTGCAGTTGCGGAAGAAGGGGATGCTGGGAGGCATATGCATCTGCCACCGCCCTTATAAGAGACACTGAAAGAGCGGCAAAAGAAAATCCTGACTCTGTCTTAAATAAGATGATTTGCGAAAATGATGGCAAAGCCAACGGAAAAATGCCTTTTGATGCAGCCATGATGGGAGATGAGGCAGGGAAAAAAGTTGTTAATAACTATGTTAAATATCTTGGTGAAGGTCTTACAGATATGATAAACATCTTCCAGCCAACTCTCATTGCCATTGGCGGTGGAGTGAGCAATCAGGGAGATAATCTCGTAAAACCCCTTGAAGAATATGTATATCCGAGGGTATACGGCGCAGGCCTTACCCCTGCAACAAAAATTGTAACAGCATCCCTTGGAAATGACGCAGGTATTATCGGTGCGGCATTTTTGGGAAAATAAAGGACGTGGACAGTATCATTAGCATAACTGAAATCAGGAAATCAGCGGAAAATGAAATACCCGACATTGACATTTTGTTTGATGAACCAATGGAAAATCACACATCATTTCGCATAGGCGGTAAGGCGGATATTTTTGTTGATGTGAAAAAAGAAGAGGATATTATAAATTCTGTTTCATTTTTCAAAAGACATAATATTGATTTTACCGTCATAGGAAACGGCTCAAATCTTCTTGTTTCCGACCTTGGAATTGAGGGTGCGGTAATATGCATCGGCAAATCCTATGCAAAGGTTGAAACAGACGGAGAATTCATAAAAGCAACTTCAGGCACGCTTTTGTCAAAAATCGCATCCGTTGCTCTGGAGAATTCCCTTTCCGGTTTTGAATTTGCATCGGGAATCCCGGGAACTCTTGGAGGCGCTCTTGTTATGAATGCAGGAGCATACGGCGGAGAAATGAAAGATGTGACAGTGGAGACAAAATATGTAAATTCAAAAGGTGAAATATGCACCGTGACAGGCGATGAACACAAATTTTCATACCGTCACAGCCGTTTTTCAGATGGGGATATTATCCTTTCTTCAATCCTGAAACTAAATCACGCAAACAAAGATGAGATAAAAGAGACAATGCACTCTCTTGCATCAAAAAGGAGAGAAAAACAACCACTTGAATACCCCAGCGCAGGAAGCACTTTTAAAAGACCTGAAGGATATTTTGCGGCAAAGTTGATTGACGATGCCGGGTTGAGAGGTTTTTCAATCGGCGGGGCAAAGGTATCAGATAAACATTGCGGATTTGTCATAAATTCCGATAATGCCACCTGCCGTGATGTTTTGCTTCTCATGAAACACGTAAGAGAAACCGTCAAAGAAAAATTCGGTGTCACTCTTGAACCTGAGGTGAGATTCCTCGGGAGAACTATGGACGTGGAAATATAAACTCTAAAAAAGAGAACTTTTTCACGGTCAAAGAAAGGAATTTTGTTATGTCTTTTTCATCTGACGTGAAAAACGAAATTATAAATCAAAAAGAAAAAACGAAAAAACAACGCATAGCAATGCTTGCAGGGCTTTTGTGCTTTGGAGCAAAACTTTCCGAGTCTGAATCGGGAATAACTTTTAAGTTTTCCACAGAAAATCCTAAAATAGCCCGAAAAATGTACAGCCTCATAAAAAATGACTGTGAGATAAAGACAGAACTGAGAGTTTTCAGAGGAAAAACCGTTGTATATTTTGTTATGTTGGAGGACACTCTTGAAATAAACGATCTTTTCCACACGGCGGGACTTTTGAAAAGAGGACAAGACATATCAGACAGTCCCGTGTTTCTTATCAACAAAGATTTCATAAAGGAAATGCCTGAGAAAAAGGCATTTATTAAGGGTGCTTTTCTTGCATCAGGCTCGGTAATTACCCCGCAGAAAAACTGTCATCTTGAATTTGCCACTTCCCATCAGCGTCTCGCAACTCAGATGGCACAACTTTTGGAAGAATTTGAACTTGGTGCAAAAATTGCAATGAGAAAATCCAATTATGTGGTATATTTCAAAAACAATTCAGATGTGGCAGACGTTCTCACAATACTTGGTGCCTATGATGCTTTAATGGAGTATCATAACATAAAGATAATGAAAGAAATGAGAAACACAGTTAACAGGAAAATCAACTGTGATAATGCAAATATGAGCAAAATGATAGAAGCCTCAATGCGTCAGGTTGAAGCAATAGAAAAACTTGACCGCCTTGGAGTCTTGTCAAAACTTTCTCAGTCACTTCGTGAAATTGCTGAAGTAAGATTAAAATATAAAGAACTTGATTTAAAAGAACTGGGGCAAAAATTAAATCCGCCAATCGGCAAATCAGGCGTTAATCATCGCCTCAGAAAACTCATAGAAGAGGCGGAAAAATATAATTGAAGAGGAGCATAAATGGGAACATTCACACATTTGCATCTTCACACTCAATACAGTCTTTTAGATGGCGCAGCAGAGATTTCAAAAACCCTTGAAAGAGTGAAGAATCTGGGAATGGATTCTGTGGCAATAACAGACCACGGAGTTATGTATGGCGTCATAGAGTTTTACACAAAGGCTGTATCAATGGGAATAAAACCGATCATTGGCTGCGAGGTCTACACTGCACCCCGCAGCCGTTTCAACAAAGATGCCGGAATTGATAAAGGATACGGGCATCTTGTTTTGCTGTGCAAAAATGAAACAGGCTACAAAAACCTCCTCTCTTTAGTTACAAAATCCAATACAGAAGGTTTTTATTATAAACCAAGGGTTGACACGGAACTTTTAAAATTACATTCGGAAGGTCTCATTGCTCTTTCGGGATGCCTCAGAGGTGATGTGGCAACTGCATATTTAAAATACGGATATGATTATGCTTTAAAAAAAGCGTTGGAGTTTAAAGATATATTTGAAAAGGATTCATTTTATCTTGAAATACAAAACCACGAAATAGAAGAAGAAAAACTTGTTGCACAGGCACTTTTAAAAATATCATCTGAAACAGGCATTGGTCTTGTTGCCACAAATGACGTTCACTATGTTCAAAAAGAAGACGCCCTCATGCAGGATGTCTTAACTTGCATACAGACAGGAAAAAAACTTTCCGACACCGACAGGCTGAAAATGGAAGGGGAGGAGTATTACCTGAAAAGCCCTCGGGAGATGTCAGAACTTTTTTCAGGATTTCCCGGTGCCATAGAGAATACTCAAAAAATAGCATCAATGTGTAACCTTACAATTGACACTTCAAAAATACATCTTCCAAGCATTGAAATTGACACAAATCTTTCTCACAGTCAGTATCTTAAAAATCTGTGTATAGACGGCCTTAAAAGAAAATATGAAAACCCGTCAAATGAACTTTTTGAAAGACTTGACTATGAACTCGGTGTCATAGATTCAATGGGATATACAGACTATTTTCTCATTGTCTGGGACTTTGTGGATTTTGCAAGAAAAAACAGGATTTCCGTTGGTCCCGGAAGAGGATCTGCGGCAGGCAGTCTTGTTTCATATTGCCTTGATATAACACAGGTTGATCCCATAAAGTACAATCTTTTGTTTGAGCGTTTCCTGAACCCCGAAAGGGTGACAATGCCTGATATAGACATAGACTTTTGCTATAAAAGAAGAGATGAAGTAAGAGAATATGTGGCAAGAAAATATGGCGAAACCAAAGTTGCCCAGATAATAACTTTCGGAACTCTGGCTGCCAGAGCCGCCATAAAAGACGTGGGAAGAGTCATGGGTGTTCCTCTTTCAGTTACATCAAAAATATCGTCTCTTGTACCAAACGTATTGCAGATAAAACTCAAAGATGCCATAAAAGATTCTGAAGAACTCGGCAGGATGTACAGAAGTGATACTGAAACCAAAAAACTTCTCGACACAGCCATGAAACTCGAGGGATTCCCGAGAAACTCATCAACCCATGCGGCAGGTGTTGTAATAGGGGATGTGCCTTTAACAAACTATGTTCCCCTTCAATCGGGCGATGGCGGACTTTTAACTCAATATCCAATGTCAGACCTTGAAAAAATCGGGCTTTTGAAGATGGATTTTCTGTCTCTTCGCAATCTAACCATTATTGATGATTGCGTTGAAATGATAAACAAAAATAAAGGTGGCGGTTTTTCAATTGAAAACATTCCCACGGATGATAAAAAAACCTTTGAACTTATTCAAAAAGGTGATACAGACGGAGTCTTTCAACTTGAAAACCCAGGACTGCAGACCTTTATGAGAAAATTTATACCAAAGACATTGGAAGATATTGTTGCAACAACATCTCTCTACCGCCCCGGTCCTATGGATCAACTGCCTCTGTTTCTGGAAAATGTTAAAAATTCTGAAAAGATAGTATATAAACATCCTCTTTTAAAACCGATTCTTGAATCAACCTATGGTGTTGTGGTATATCAGGAACAGGTAATGAAAATTGTACGTTCTCTCGGTGGATATTCCCTTGGAAGAGCCGACCTTGTGAGACGTTCAATGGCAAAGAAAAAGTTTGAGGAAATGGTAAAGGAAAAAGATATTTTCATAAATGGTCTTGAAGAGAATGGAAAAGTTGTTGTTGAAGGTGCAAAAAGGCGGGGAATAGACGAAAAAACCGCAGAGGAAATATTTGACTCTCTCATTGATTTTGCAAACTACGCTTTCAATAAATCCCACGCTGCCTGTTATGCACTTGTGGCATATCGCACAGCATATCTCAAAGCACACTATCCCACATTCTACCTTGCATCAGTTCTTAAAAATTATGCCGGCTATATAACGAAAGCAGTAAAATACATCTCTTCGTTTAAAAAATATTCCATAAACGTCTTACCACCCGATGTCAACAAAAGCACCGCTCATTTTTCACCTGAGGGCAAAGATGTCCGTTTCGGTCTTTGCTGGCTGAAAAACGTCGGAGACAGATTCCCCTCTCAGATAGAAAAAGAGCGAAGCATTAACGGTGAATTCACATCATTTGAAGACTTTGCCAAAAGAATGTCATCTTATGATATGAACAAAAGAGCAATTGAATCCATGATAAAATGCGGATGTTTCGATTCTCTTCATCCAAATCGAAAGTCTCTTGTCTATAGTTATGAATCAATTGTTGACAGAGAACTCGGCATTGCGAAAAGTCAGGGCATCGGGCAAATCGACTGGTTTTCCATGGGGGTTGAGGAAGAAACCTACAGCGCCAAAAAAGTTGAGTGTCAGGACTTTTCAAAAGAGGACAAACTTAACCTTGAATATGAGTATTCGGGAATGTATTTTTCAGGGCATCCTCTTGATTCTTATCGCATAAAAGTTGAAGCATTCAGCACCTGCACAAGTTCCGATGTTTCTGAAGGGACAATTTCAGATTCTGAAACGGTCACCATTTGCGGAAAAATAGGGAACATAACCCAAAGAAGAGCAAAATCAGGCAGATTCATCACCAATATGACACTTTCCGATTTTTCGGGACAATGCAATGTCATATCCTTTGATAATGCAGTGTCAAAATATGAAAATGTCATATATGATGGTGCCGTTGTGTGTCTGAGAGCAGTGTTTTCAAAACCCGATGAAGAAAAAGAGGGCGAACTTCTTTTAAACAGTGCATATCTTTTAAACAAACTTACTATTGGACCTGATAAGTCTTTGTATGTAAGAACAAATAAAAAAGGCGATTTCCCGAGTCTCAAAAAACTTTTTGAGAAATATCCCGGTGAAAGCAACCTCATAATATATTTTAAAGATACAAACGAAGTGGTACGTTCAGATAAATCCCATAGGGTGAGTATATGTGATGAACTTCTTTCAATTCTTTCAGATTATGTCGGAAAAGATGATATAAAAGTGAGATGAAAAAGACCAACATCAGAATTATACAGTTTTATATGTGTGTCGAAAAACGAAAATTCCTTTACGGAGGTTATACACGTAGATAATAAAATACAAATATTCGAAGACAAGAAAATAAGAACTGCATGGGATGAAGAAAAAGAAGAATGATATTTTTCTGTTGTTCCTGCGTACCATATGAACAAATGGCATTGGAATTCCATTATATCCGACGGAAGCATACCTAAAGATGAAATCAAGAATATGATTGACGACAGTTTTGAACTGACCAAACCAAAAAAGCAAGGTGAAAAATGATGATAGATAAATTTGCAGAAATGATAAAAGAGTGTAACAGCATTGTTTTCTTTGGCGGTGCAGGCGTATCTACCGAAAGCGGCGTGAAGGACTATCGCAGCCAAGACGGACTGTATAACACCGTGAAAGAATATGGTGTGCCACCCGAAGAAATTTTAAGCCATGACTTCTTTTTCCAGAATACTGAAACTTTTTATGATTTTTACAGAAAATATTTTATCATTGAAGTTGAGCCGAACAATGCTCATAAAGCGTTGGCAAAGTTTGAAAACATGGGCAAGTTCAAAGCAGTGATAACTCAAAACATAGATGGTCTGCATCAAAGGGCAGGTAGTAAAAATGTTATTGAACTTCACGGAACTGCAGGGAAATTTACTTGTGCATCCTGCGGTAAAAAAGGCGATACAGCCAAGGTCTTGTCAGAAATTAAAGACAAGAATGTGCCGAAGTGTGAATGTTGCAACGGCATTATGAAACCCAAGGTTGTCCTTTATGGTGAAAACCTTTATGATGGTGTTGCTGAATCGGCAATACACCATATAGAAAATGCTGATATGCTGATTGTGGGCGGAACTTCTCTTGCGGTATATCCTGCCGCATCCTTTGTGAGATATTTCAGAGGTAAGTATATCGTTATGATAAATAAGTCTGAGACACAATATGATAACAAAGCTGACTTGGTTATCAGGGAAAATATCGGCGAAGTATTCAGACAAGTAATGGAAAAGTTTGTGGAGTAATGCCATGAAGAGTTTGTGTTGTATTATATCAATCATAATCTGTATATTGCTGACTTCTTGCGGAGAAGATAAAAGCATCGGGAAAATCGGTGGTTCAGATGGTCCCACATCCATATTGATTTCAGAAAAAGGCGAAAAAGCAATGTATGAAATAATTACGCAGGAGACGGCGAAAAACATAATGGACTCAGGCGAAGAACATATTATTTTAGACACAAGAGAACAGGATGAGTTTGATGACGGTCACATCCCGGGGGCAATCCTGATTCCATACACAGAAATTGAAAATAAGGCAGAAGAAATGATTCTCGATAAGGATAAAATGATTTTAGTATATTGTCGTTCGGGCAGAAGAAGTAAAATTGCGGCAGAAACATTAGCGCAACTTGGATATACCAATGTGAAGGAGTTCGGCGGTATTATAGACTGGAAATATGAGGTGGAGAAATGAAAACAAAACGTCAGTCAATTCAGACAAAACTATCAATTGCAGGTGTGGTTTTAAGCATCGCTTTGCTTGTTATAAGCACGATTCTTGCGGAAGAAAAAATCATAAATCCTGCGACTGCAATCGTTCTTATAGTGGTTACGGTGGTTTTGGTTTGGATTGCGATTTCCTATGCTGCGAAGGTTGACTACGAAACAGGCGTTTATGAATGCAGAAAGTGCGGACACATATTCAAACCGACCTTCAAGGCATATATTTTGGGTGTGCATACACTAACTACAAGACGCCTTAAATGCCCTGAATGTAATGAAAAATCATGGTGTACAAGAAAGAATGCAAAGGTGTGACTTTGGTCACCTCTTTCGTTATACAGTAAATGCGGGTTTGTAAACCTGCAAACCCGCATAAACACTGGCGGAGAAGGTGGAATTCGAACCCACGTGCTCGTGAAGGCAAACGCATTTCGAGCTGTTAGACAGTCTTTTTAGATAGACGAAATAAGCGGAAGTTAAAGGAACTTAAAAAGCGATAAAAACCGCATAAAATAAGGGCTTTGAGGGCTTAAAAACCTTCAAAGCCTTTGCTGTTCTCGCTAATTTCGTATTGCCACTTTTTGATGCATTTTTTAGGTTTTCGCTAGAAAAGTGCTAGAAAAATGTTAGATAAGAGGTACAACTTGTTTTAAAAATATTTTTGTTATTAAATTGGGAAAATTGACTTTTTCTATAAATTATTATATCATTATAGTATAAATTTTTCATTTAATGTGAGGAGTAATAAAATGGATATTCTTCTTTTGGGAAATGGATTTGACCTATATCATAAACTTCCAACTAAATATATAAATTTTTTGAACACAGTAAAATTTTTGCAAGAAAATTTCAATGAAACAGATATGCCGACAATAGGAAAAGTGTTTAATGACGAAAGATTATCTGGCATAGACAATGGAATCAAAGAATGTTATAAAAAGTACTATACTACTTATTCAAATTTTCCGTTGAACATTGAAGATACAAAGAAATTAATCGAATTAGCTGACAAAAATGTTTGGTTCAAATACTTATCTCAACTGATTAATAAGGATATTACTTGGATTGATTTTGAAAAGGAAATTGAAAAGGTTGTCCGTGCTTTTGAGCATTATTTGGAAAATGAATATATAGAGCAATTAACTTTTTCTAATCTGGTTACTCATGAAGCAAATATAATGCGCATCTTTAACTTTTTTTATTACATAGTTGAAGAGGATTTTGTTGGAGATACAAAAATGCATAGATTGGAACTGAATGAGCAATTTATGGTTCAAAATCCTCTTAATAAAAAATCATATTTAAGCAAAGATAAAGTTATAAGTTTTTTATATAATCAATTGATAGAACTAGCGGAAATGCTTAAATTATATTTAAGAAATTTTGTAGATGTTGTGGTAGAAAAATTAAAAAGTATAAATATGATTGATGAATATATTGACTTATCACAGGTGCGTGATGTTGTTACATTAAATTATACGCATACTTTCGAGAGTATTTATTGCAAGGAGATAAAAAGAAATATATATCATATACATGGGGATGTCGATTTCAACATTGTCTTAGGTATTAATTCAAATGAAAATGATAGCTTGGAAACAGTTAATACTGATTTTCTTCGCTTTAAAAAATATTATCAACGAGTTTTTTATAAGACAGATATAGAATACTTAATGGCACTAAAATATAATGATATTTTTGATTCAAGGAACACAAACAATCTTGTTGTTTTTGGTCATTCGTTAGATAGTACTGATAAAGATATAATTATGGATCTATTCATGTATTCAAAAAAAATAACCATATATTGTTATAATGAAAAAGCAATGAGTGATAACATCATAAATTTGGTCAACATTTATGGTCGAGAAGGGTTTGATATATTAAGATCCGAAAAAGAAATGACTTTTATAGTATTAGATGAGATATAAATATAAGGGAGCAGCCGATGCGATCGCATCGGCTGTTTTCGTATTTAATAAACTCTCTTTGATACACTTTGCAAGAATATGGTCATATTAGCAGAATAACAATACCTTAAAAACAAATAATAAATAAGGGGAAATTTACTTAAAACATTGACAGTTCCCTTAATATGTGATAATATTTAAGGGAAAGAAAGGAGGTTAAGGGCATGAGAATATTTAATTATTCGATAATCAAAGAACATAAATGGGATTCTGAACTTCTCGGTCTTGTAGCTAGCATATATAAAGAAGCTGGAAAACAGGACTTCTATTTAAAGATGCGCCCGGAAGAACTTGAAAAACTTGTGGAAATCGCAAAGGTACAAAGCACAGAGTCTTCCAATGCAATCGAAGGTATCGTTACAACAAATACACGTA
>JAZQJX010000020.1:0-3608 GCA_045541875.1 Clostridia bacterium
GGTCCTGCAAAAGCACCTCTCCCATATTCTTTTTTCCGCTTCTGACTGTCATCCTTATTTCATTTTCTATGCACCTTGAAGCATAGGTTGAAAGGTTGGTGCCTTTTCCCGGATTAAAAGAAGATATGGCTTTTATAAGTCCGATTGTTCCGATGGATATTATATCTTCGCTGTCATAGCCTTTCAGAGTATACTTTTTTGCAATGTGTGCCACAAGGCGGAGATTGCGTTCAATCAGTATATTCTTTGCATTTTTATCACCTTGTTGTAATTTTTCGATATACTGCGCCTCTTCCTTTGGTTTTAGTGGTTTTAAAAATGTTGAACAGCCCGTGACATAGGACACCATGAAAATTCCGCCTGATATCAGCGACAACAAAAAAGACATTGCCGACATCAAAAAAGCACCCCCGAAAGCAATTACTGCTACCATTATATGAGGATGCTTTTTGTTTTGTGAATGTCCACATGATAATTTTTTTAATGACATTTTCTCTGATTGTCCGTTATTTCCCAAAACAAATCACTTATTTATTTATCGGATTTTGAAATGACGTGAGAATTTTCTTTGGAAAATGTCTGAATATTTCCCTTTTCATCCTCATAATGCTACAAAATTCACCCGATGCATAATACTATAATGGCTTTTATAAGGAGGGTGGACTATGGCTAATGCTAAAAGTACAAGCGGAAAAATTTCTGTGAAGGAAAATGAGAATACAAAAGGTAAAATCGTGATTAATATGAGTGTAGAAAAAAGCATTAAACTGATTCTTTGTTTCTTTCTTCACTATGCAACTGTTTTTTCTTCCATGCATCCCCTGGGAATAGGTTTTTTCGGTGCTTTGTTTTCAAAAAAAAGTTGGATAGTATTTTATGTTTCTTCAATTCTGGGATGCATCTTTTCCGGAAACGGTATCATTTATCCCATCGTACTTACCGCAATGACCTGCGTTTTTGCTTTGTGGGACGGGTTTGAAGATATGCCTAAATACAGAGCAATTGCCACATCTTTGGTTTTCTTTTTATTTTCCGCGGTAAAATGCAGTATTGAGGGAATAATTATATACAGTTTCCTTGCATCCGCTCTTGAATCTTTGATTGCAGGAACAATCGTATATATTTTTTCGCGGGGCGGAAATGTCCTTTTGAATATAAGAAAGAGAAATTTTGTTTCGGAATCAGAGGTTATGTATGCATATACGGTTATGGCACTTCTGATTTTTTCCCTAAATCCTGTTGAAGATATCTGGGGGCTGAGGGTGTCTTCTGTGGTGGCAATGGTTATTATCTTTTCAATGTGCTATTCAAAAGGAGAAACAGGAGCAATATATCTTGCGATTCTTCTGGGTGTTGTGGGATCAACTCAGAGTCCGGAGCAAAGCGCTATTATGAGTACATATGCTTTTGGCACAGTTTTATCCTACCGTCTGAAAAGATATGGAAAAATCGGGATTATTTTCGGTTTTGTAATTTCAAACACTGTTTTTTCCCTTTTTCTCACAGAAACATATGCAATTGTCCTGAACCTTTATGACAGTTTTATTGCCGCAATCATCTTTTTGCTTTTACCGGGCAAGGTTATGGATTATTTCAGGCTCCTTTCACAAAAAGGGGAAATGAAAATTCATGAAACAGGTTTTGCATCTCCTGATTTTGATGCAGCGAGAAAAATCAGACATATGTCGGATTCATTCAGAGGATTGGCTGATATTTATAAGAAAATATCAGATAAAGGAGAAAAAAGAAGCGGCAGTGTTATTTATCCAATAAAAGAAATCAAAGACAAGGTTTGTACTGCCTGTCCCAGAAAAGAAAAATGTTTTTCAAAAGACGGAGCGGCAATAAAAACCCTTGAAAAAGTGAGTTCACCATGGAATTTAAATCCAGCCTCTCTTCCTCAGCCTCTTCCATCTGTTTGTCACAGATGTGACAGTTTCACACAAATTATAAAAGAGCATTATGCCAAATCCAAATCAGATAAAATGTGGACAGGAAAAATCAATGAGTGCAGAAACCTTATTGCCCGTCAACTTTTCGGAATTTCAGAATCTCTGAAGAAAAATGCAGATGAAATATGCGTCAAAAGAGATGAAAAAGCAGAGGAAAATCTCTGGTCTGTATTTGATGACGCCGGATCTTGCCCATGCATGATATATGCAGAGGAAAAACTTGACGGTGAATATGATATTGAAATCTATTTTCATGAAAAAGATGTGGACAGGGAAACAAAAACAAAATCACTCAGTCTCGTGGAAAAGGCTCTCGGGCAAAAGGTGGAATTTGCAGGAACACGAAAAGAAAAAGATAAGATTGTTTTTGTTTTTTGTCCAAAAAGAGGATACAGTGCTTCCTTTGGATATGCTACAATGCCAAAAAGAGGTGAAAAGGTGTGCGGAGACAGTTTCAATGTTATCTACACAAAAAGAGATAAAATGGTTATGATCCTATCTGACGGAATGGGCAGCGGAGAAGAAGCCGCACGCCAGAGCCGTGAAACCGTGGCACTTATGGAAAATTTTTTGAAGTGTGGATTTGAGAGTGAACTTTGCGCACAACTTATTAACTCAAGTCTTATTCTGAAAGGTGAAAAAGAATCTTTTGCAACCTTAGACCTATGTGTTATCGACCTTTCCCTTTCTTCCATTTCATTTACAAAACTTGGCGCGGCAACAAGTTATATAAAATCAGAAAACAAAATCTTCCCCGTAAAAGCCAGAAGCCTTCCTGCAGGAATTTTAACGGAAACTGAGGCTGAAAAACATATGCTTTCATTTGAGTCTGACACCATTATACTTCTTATGTCTGACGGTGTGGCAGATATTTCCCTTAAAAACCCCAATGCTGAGGGATGGATAAAAGAGGAACTTGAAAAAATCACTCCCGGAACAAATCCCCAGATAATTGCAAGAAGAATCCTTGACAGGGCAGCATCTTTTACCGGCGGCACAAGCGATGATATGACAGTTATTGCAGCAAGTATATTAAAGGTATAATTTCCTTATTATGGGAGTATAATAACTGTATTATCAACGATTTTTCAAAAAGGAGAGTCTGTATGCCCGAAAAAAAACAGGGGGTGCTGGGAATTATAAGAAGTGTTTTTAAAGTCAGGAAAAATTACAATGAAGATATTGTGTGTCAGGCGGAAAACGTTATCAGACAATATATTGCCATGAGAAAAAGCGAAATCATCGGCAACTGTTATAAAAAAAACAAACTGTTAAATCTCGTGTTGTGGGGACTTGTGATTACAATTTCAGTTTGTGTATATAATCTTGTATTTTAAATCGTAAAAACAGCACAAGAAAAGCGGCTTCGCCGCTCCGCCCTGCGGCGGACGTGCGGAGCAAATTCGCTTTTCTTAAGCAGTTGCGTCAGTATCCGAACTCGCCTAAAACAAGTAAAATAGATGTTTTCCCTCGTTGTCGGTCTTGAAATACGTCAGTATTCCTGCGACCTTCCGCCTTGAAAAACAAACAATTTTATCTTGTTTTAGGTTCAAAGAATTTTCGGTGTAGTGTTTTTGCGGCAATGCGAGGCAAAAACACAGTAAATGCTGACGCATTTGCGAGTATTTTAACAAAGCAGTGGCGTAAAAACACACA
>JAZQJX010000021.1:0-21749 GCA_045541875.1 Clostridia bacterium
TGAACCTAAAACAAGATAAAATTGTTTGTTTTTCAAGGCGGAAGGTCGCAGGAATACTGACGTATTTCAAGACCGACAACGAGGAAAAACATCTATTTTACTTGTTTTAGGCGAGTTCGGATACTGACGCAACTGCTTAAGGACACAAAATTTTGCTCTCTTTTTTAAACTTAATACAAACCAAACACCAAAAATATAAGCCCTGCAAGTCTGAAATCAGACTTGCAGGGCTTTGCACTTCATATGAAGAATTATTTTTCAATTTTTCCTTTTCCGCCCATGTATGGAACAAGAACTTCAGGAATTGTGACAGATCCGTCTTCGTTCTGGAAGTTTTCAAGGATTGCTGCAACTGTTCTTCCGATTGCAACACCCGAACCGTTAAGGGTGTGAACAAACTGCGCTTTGTCTTTGGGTGAGTTTTTGAATTTTATGTTTGCTCTTCTTGCCTGGAAGTCTTCAAAGTTTGAACATGAAGAAATTTCAACATAACGGTTGTAACTTGGCATCCACACTTCGATGTCATATTTTTTGGCAGCGGTAAAACCGAGGTCGCCAACACAGATTTTAACAACTCTGTAGGGAAGACCGAGTTTCTGGAGAACTTTTTCGGCATCTCTTGTAAGTTTTTCAAGTTCTTCATAAGACTCTTCAGGTTTTGCAAACTTAACAAGTTCAACTTTGTTGAACTGATGCTGTCTTATAAGTCCTCTTGTGTCTTTTCCTGCAGAACCTGCTTCTGCTCTGAAACAAGCGGAATATGCAACGTGTTTTATCGGAAGTTTTGTTCCGTCTAAAATGTCATCTCTGTACATATTGGTAACGGGAACTTCTGCTGTGGGAATGAGGAAGTAGTCTGTGTTTGTAACTTTGAAAGCGTCTTCTTCAAATTTCGGAAGTTGTCCTGTTCCTATCATACTTCTTCTGTGCACCATATATGGTGGGAAGATTTCGGTATAACCACTCTCTGTTGTGTGTGTGTCAAGATAGAAGTTGATTACTGCACGTTCAAGTCTTGCGCCGAGACCTTTGTAGAAAGTAAATCTTGTTCCTGTAACCTTGCCGGCTGTTGGAGCATCAATTATGTCAAGGTCAGCACCGATGTCCCAATGTGCTTTAGGTTCAAAATCAAATTTTGTAGGCTCGGAAAAACGTCTGATTTCAACATTGTCCTCGTCTGTGTCACCGTCGGGAACTTCATCATTGGGAATGTTGGGAATTGAATACATAATCTGCTGAATATCTTCGTCAAGAACTCTCACTTTTTCATCAATATCTTTGATGTCTGCAGAAAGTTTCTTCATTTCTTCAAAGATGGGAGCGACGTCTTTTCCTTCTTTTTTGAGGGCAGGAATCTGTTTGCTCACTTCGTTTTGTTTGGATTTTAACTGTTCAACTTCAAAAAGAAGTTCTCTTCTTTTTGTATCAAGATCCAGAAGACCGTCAATATCAACAGTTTCTTTTCTTCTTGCAAGGGCTTTTTTCACTTTTTCAGTTTCTGTTCTTATGAGTTTAATATCTAACATTTAAAACACGTTCCTTTCAATATGATTATATTTAATTTGTCTGTTGTATTTATGCTGTATAAGAAATTACGCAGAATTTAGTTCGCGAGATAAAATGTATATCAAATTACGCCCGCGACTTGGGTGCAGGCTCAGCCTGCTTTTATTCCTGTATAGGAAATTACGCAGAATTTAGTTCGCGAGACAAGATGTATATCAAATTACGCCCGCGACTTGGGTGCAGGCTCAGCCTGCTTTTATTCTTTCTCCACCAACGTATCATACATTACCAACTGACTTTCGGTCAGGGTGTCGGGGGTGATTGACTCAAGAATTTTGTTGCATTCTTCTCTGTTTCCTCTGCTTAAGGCATCTCTTGCCTGAATGAGAGAGGATTCGTTTGCTTTTTGAAGAGAAGTTGTCAGATGTGCAATCTGATTGTTCTGAGATTCAATGGTGGCGTTTTGCATGTTAATCTGATTTGTCAGGTCAAGAACCTGTTCAGAAAGTTTTGCAACGTGACCTTGAAGTCCTTCTTTTTGTTCTATATCAGAATTTCTGCTGAGTCCTGCAAAAATAATCAGTATGAGAGCAAAGGAAAACAGGATTGCAATGTAGAGCCACAAAAACTTTGTGTTTTGCTTCATTTTTTCATCTCCTTTCAGATTTGTTCCACGTGGAACACAAAAAATGCTCAAAATTCGATTTTAAGACGATTTAACTCTTCGATGTAAAATCACATTGGACATCCTTGGTTTGTTTAAGGAAGCCAAATTTTAAAGGTCGTTTTTTTCGCCCTTTTCAATAATTTTTAGTATTCTTTCCAAATCCTTTGCAGAATAATACTCAATCTGAATTTTTCCTTTGTTGTTTTTGTCAAGAATCTTAACCTTGGTTCCAAGTTTTGAACTGATGCTTTTTTCAATTGTTTCAAAAGCAAGTTTGACATTCAGGTCAACTTCCTTTTTTTCTTTTGCGGGTTTACCCTTTTGCTTAATGAGAGATTCAAGTTCTCTGACGCTTAAGTTTTTTTCATAAACCTCTTTTGCAAGATGCAAAATTTCGTCTTTTGAAGATAGCGAAAGAAGAACTTTCGCGTGTCCCACGCTTATTTCGCCTTTCTCAACCATTGAAAGTACATCTTCGGGAAGAGTGAGAAGTCTTAAGGCGTTTGCCACATAACTTCTGCTTTTACTCATCTTTTCGCTGACCTTCTCCTGAGTCATGCCGTAGTTTGTCATGAGTTTTCTGTAGCCAAGAGCCTCTTCAATGGGGTTTAAGTCCTGTCTTTGAAGATTTTCAATGAGAGAAATCTCATAACTTTCAATTTCTTCATCTTTTTTTATGATTGCAGGAATTGTTTTGAGACCGGCAAGTTTTGATGCACGCCATCTGCGTTCGCCTGCGATTATCTGATAGTAGTCATTTTCTCCTTTTTTAACAAGAATCGGAGAAAGGACACCGTATTGCTTGATGGAATCAGCAAGTTCGGAGAGTTTTTCCTGATCAAAAGCCTTTCTTGGCTGACCGGAGTTTGGCTCGATGTCGGAAATTTTGATTTCGGTTATTGAATCAGAGTCAATTGATGAGTTTTCATCAATCAAAAGTGCATTCAGACCTTTTCCGAGTCCTTTTTTCTTTACCATATGTCCACCTCTTTTTCGTTATATTTAATTTTTGGGTGCAAAACCACGGCATAAATACCACCTTTTGGGTTTTGCATTTTTGCCTTCGAAGTTCTGTCTGCTATTTTAAGAAGTTTTTGTTCTTTTTTACCACTTCTTTTGCAAGTTTTATATAACATTCGCATCCTTTGGATGTTTTGTCATAATAATTTATAGGCTGTCCGTAACTTGGCGCCTCGCTGAGACGTACATTACGGGGTATAACTGTTTTGTATAGTTTGTCTTTGTAATATTTTTTGACTTCCTGAGCAACAAGAGTTGAAAGGTTTGTTCTCACATCAAACATGGTGAGAAGAACGCCTTCAATTTCTATATCGGGATTCAATTGTTTTTTTACCGTTCTCACAGTCTGAGTCAATTGACTCAATCCCTCCAATGCGTAATATTCACATTGAATCGGCATAATCAGAGAATCTGATGCGACAAAAGCGTTCAGAGTCAAAAGTCCAAGGGCAGGGGGACAGTCAATTATAATAAAATCAAATTGGTTTTTCACATTTTCAAGAGCATTCTTTAAAAGAAACTCTCTTTTTTCCATGTCAACCATTTCAATTTCTGCCCCGGCAAGGTCAATTCCTGCAGGACACAGAAATAAGTTTTCAAATTCTGTCTTTACAATTGCATCTTTCATAGGCATTGCATTAATCAACACATCATACACACTGCCTGAAACTTCTTCTTTGTCAACACCCACACCGCTTGTGGCATTTCCCTGAGGATCAAGATCTATTAAAAGCACTTTCTTTTTTGATGAGCCAAGGCACGAGGCAAGATTGACAGATGTGGTTGTTTTTCCCACTCCGCCTTTCTGATTGGCAACAGATATGCATTTTCCCATAGTTTCGCTCCTTTCCTGTTGAATTACATATAGTATACCACAAAAATGTTCCACATGGAACATTTTTTGCAAATTTTTATTTAAAAAATTTAACAAAAATAATCTTCTGTTTTAATGCAAAACAACCGAATTTGACAGAAGTATCATTTCAGAAGACATTTAGAATAAAGACATCTATGTTCGGTAGACGTATACCGCTGAAATGTCTACGCATAGTTCCTGCTGTCATTCCTCGTAAAATTTTTTAAAAATTTTTAAAAAAAGTGTTGCAAAATCATATTAATGGTGCTATTATGTATACAAATTAGAGAGTGTATAAGTGTATGTAAATAATTTTTCTTCATTATATATACATCTTTAATTCACACAATTTTATAACTCAAAGTTTGCGAGGTGTTTTTTATGGACGCTTTGAAGTGGTTATGGGGTTATGTTAAAAAGTATCGGTGGGCAATGTCTTCCGTCCTTTTTATCAATGCAGTAAGCGTTATTGCTGCGTTTGTAATACCCATTGTTTTGGGACTTATTGTAGACGACGTTATATACGGCGGGAAAACAAGTCTCTTATTTTTTTACTCAATTTTAGCAATCGGATCTGTGGTTGTCAAAGAAGGCATATTTCTTTTTAAGGAATATGTGCTTGAAAGCATTGCCCAAAAAGCCATTAAATCCATAAGAAATAATCTCTATGCAAAACTACAGTCTCTCGACTGCTCCTATTTTGACCGTACGAGAAAAGGAGACATTATGAGCAGACTCACAATGGACACAGAATCCATAAGAGTGCTTATTGACTCAACACTTCCAAATATTATACTGCAACTTATGTTTGTTGTCATAGGCGCTTTCATAATGTTTGCGATAAGTCCCATTTTAACTTTGCTCCTTTTGTCAGTTGCTCCTTTTATCGGAATCTGCGCATACCGTCTTTCAACAAAAATCAGGGTTGACTTTCAGAATATGAGAGAAAGCGGAGCCCAACTTAACACCGTTGTTGCAGAAAACATTTCGGGAAACCGCGTGGTAAAGGCATATGCAAGAGAAGACTATGAAATAGAAAAGTTTGAAGAAAAAAACGAAGGTTACAAAAAAGCCTTTATGGGCCACGTTTTCACCTGGATAAAATACTATCCTCCCATGAACTTTTTTGTTTGCCTCATATTTGTCATATTTATTTTGGTGGGCGGATGGCTTGTTCTTAATGAAACCATAACCGTTGGTCAGTTCACCATGATAAACGGATGCCTCTGGTGCATAACAGGCCCCATGGCGTCCGTTGGCGGATTTATAAATCAGTTCCAGCAGTTTGTTGCAGGCACAAGAAAAATCCGTCAACTTGAAGATGAACAGCCTATTGTAAAAGATGGAGATGTAAAAAAGAGAAGCACAGGACTTATGGGAAAAATTCAGTTTAAAAACGTAAGTTTTTCCTATGAGGGCGAAAGAGTTTTGAAATACATAAACTTTACCGCAAATCCCGGCGACACCATTGCCATTGTAGGTCCTACGGGTTCGGGAAAAACCACACTTGTAAACCTCTTATCAAGATTTTATGATCCCACTCAAGGCACAATTTATCTTGATGATATAAACATCAAAAACATTGAACTCAAAACCATTCATCAAAACATTGCCTCTGCAATGCAGGATGTGTTCCTTTTTTCAGACACCATAGCAAATAATATTGCCTACGGCGCACCCGATGCAACACTCGATGACTGCATAAGGGTTGCAAAACTTGCAAATGCCCACGATTTCATATCAAAACTTCCCGATGGCTATGACACCATGGTGGGAGAAAGAGGTGTGGGGCTTTCGGGCGGTCAGAAACAGAGAATTTCTCTTGCAAGGGCACTTTTAAAAAACCCTGCAATACTCATACTTGACGATACAACATCTGCTCTTGATATGGAAACAGAATTTAAGATTCAGGAAAACCTGAAAGAAGCAAAACGTACTAAAATCATAATTGCCCACAGAATTTCTTCTGTAAAAAATGCAGACCTGATTCTGGTCCTCAATCAGGGAAACCTTGTTGAATGGGGGACTCATGATACTCTTATGAGTCTTGGCGGATATTATAAGGGTGTATGCGATTTGCAACTTGGCGACTTTAACCAATCGCCCCGATATCACATTAACCATCCTGCAACCTTTGGGGAAGGAGGGGAACTCTAATGGCAGTAAACAGATATGACAAAGACGAAGAATTAAATGTCAAGGTGGATTTTTCATACCTTGGAATGATTAAAAAATATCTCCCCGGCCACGGAAAAGAAATAGCCATGGTGCTTGTTGCCATGATTGTAACGGCAGTACTTGACCTTTTGCCCCCGTTTTTTCTGAGCGTTGTTTTAGACAAGTGTCTGCCGGGCAAAAACTACAAACTCCTCATTATAATATCGTTGCTCCTTCTTGTTTCCTATCTTATAAGGTGGGTACTCGACAGGGTGAGAAGTTTCAATTCAAACAATATGGCAATGACCATAATAAAAGACATCCGTTCAGACCTTTTTTCGCATATGCAGCATCTTCCCTTCTCATTTTTTGATTCCCGTCCCCACGGAAAAATTCTTGTAAGGGTTGTAAACTATGTGAACACCATTTCAAATCTTCTTGCAAATGGGTTTTTTGAGATGGTGACAAACATCTTTAAGATTTTTGCAATACTCTTTTTCATGTTCACAATGGATGTGACTTTCACTCTTGTTTGTCTTGCCGGAGTGCCTGTGTTTATTTTGATTGTTGTTTTGGTTAGAAAGGCTCACAGGAAGTCATGGCAGAGATTTTCTGCAAAACAAAGTAATCTTAATGCCTACATTCAGGAAAGCATTTCGGGAATGAAAATCACCCAGTCTTTTGCAAGGGAAGAAGAAAATGCCCGCATCTTTGACGAACTTTGCGAAGATACAAAAAGGGCAAGAATAAAGGCTATCATAATTGCCCTCACAACTCCCCGTTTTGTGAGTATTATATCAACAGGAACTCTCATTGCTGTGTATATTGTGGGTGTTAATATGGTGTCAGCCGGCGCAGTTGGAATTGGTGCGCTGATTGCTTTTGCCACATATGTGAGCCGTTTCTGGGATCCTGTGGTGAGCCTGACAAGCATATATAACGAATTTGTAAACTGTGCGGCATATCTGGAGAGAATCTTCCAGATGATGGACGAACCTTTGGTTATCGAGAATCTTCCCGATGCAAAGGAACTTGGAGAAATCAAAGGAAGAGTACAGTTTGATGATGTGACTTTCTCCTACGAGAAAAATACTCCGAATATTCTGGAAAACCTAAGTTTTGACGTATCTCCCGGTGAAACCATTGCCCTCGTTGGCCCCACAGGTGCGGGAAAATCCACAGTAATTAATCTCATTTCCAGATTTTATGACTTAAACGACGGTAAAATTCTGATTGACGGAGAAGATATCAAACATGTCACCCTGAAAAGTCTCCGCTCTCAGATGGGAATTATGCTTCAGGACAGTTTTCTTTTCTCAGGCAGTATTAAAGACAACATCCGCTACGCAAAACTTGATGCAACAGATGAAGAAATCATTGAGGCATCAAAAGCAGTATGCGCCCACGATTTTATTATGGAATTCCCCGATGGCTATGAAACAGAAGTTACAGAAGGCGGCTCATCTCTTTCTGCAGGGCAAAAACAACTCATTGCCTTTGCAAGAGCACTTCTGGCAGATCCCAGAATCCTTATTCTGGATGAGGCAACTTCAAGCATCGACACAGAAACAGAAAAAACCCTCCAAAAAGGTCTGGAGAGACTTTTGGAAGGAAGAACTTCATTTATCATCGCCCATCGTCTTTCCACGATTAAAAATTCTGACCGTATAATGTATATTGCTGACAAAGGGATTGCAGAATGCGGAAGTCATGATGAACTTATGGAAAAGCAAGGAAGATATTATGACCTTTACATGGCACAATACAAGTTCCTTGAGGATTTATAGGATGCAGGGATGTGAAAAATGTCAGACTTTGATGTGGCTATGCACTGTCTGCGTCTGTTTTTGATTGTCTGTCAGACTTCCAAACAAATGCACAGAAAAAAAGGCAACAAGAATAAACAAAGTGTTAAATAACACGATGATTTTCCTTCTTTGACTTGCCTTTTTCATATCCCTTTGGGCGGACTATAAAAAACCAAATATTAATGATGTTTTTACAAAGTGCCAAAAACAATGATTTAAGGTGCTTTGTCGATTGACGGAACTGATTTAAAAAGGAGAAATATACATGGAACCAAACAAAATAAGTCTTAAAAGTTTGTGTGCATCCCTTGCCCAAATCATAGGCGTTGAAAAGCCTGAATTTGCAGAAGATGCATATGAACCTTTGACAGAATATGCAAAAAACACTTTTGGCGGAAAATGCGCTGACAGAATTTTTATGTATAACCCTGATGCAATTGCTCAATGGATATATGAAAAATATCCTCATCTTGTGCAAGAGGCCACAGACGTTTCAGGGTTTAAAGTCCCTTTTTGTACTGTTATGCCGTCGGTTACTCCTGTGTGTTTCGGAACAATGTATACGGGAGCAGAACCGAGTATTCACGGAATAACCAGGTATGAAAAGCCCGTAATAAAGATAGATTCAATTTTTGATGCAATGATAAGAGCAGGGAAAAAATGTGCCATTGTTTCAACCGGTGCAGACAGTATGTCAAAAATTTTCCTTGAAAGAGAAATGGATTATTTCATATTTGACACAGCGGAAGAAGTGACTGCAAAGGCGTCAGAACTCATAATTGAAGATGAGTACGATTTTATAGCGGTCTATAATGCAAAATATGATGCACTCATGCACAAATTCGGGCCTGAAAGCATTGAGGCTCTTTCCGAACTACGGGCAAATTCAAAAGAATTTGCAACATATGATGTTTTAATCAGAAATCATTGGAAAAATCATAACACACTTCTCGGGTTTGCCATGGATCACGGATGCCATGAAATAGACGGCGGTTGCGGTTCTCATGGTCTTGATATGTGGGAAGATCTGAACATTATGCATCTGTATAAGGCTTACGGAGCATCAGAAAAATAAAGCCCCATTCCCTGTCATGATGCTGACAAAAACAACTCATTGCCTTTGCAAGAGCACTTCTGGCAGATCCCAGAATCCTTATTCTGGATGAGGCAACTTCAAGCATCGACACAGAAACTGAAAAAACCCTTCAAAAAGGTCTGGAGAGACTTTTGGAAGGAAGGACTTCATTTATCATTGCCCATCGTCTTTCCACAATTAAAAATTCTGACCGTATAATGTATATTGCTGACAAAGGGATTGCAGAATGCGGAAGTCATGATGAACTTATGGAAAAGCAAGGAAGATATTATGACCTTTACATGGCACAATACAAGTTCCTTGAGGATCTATAGGATGCAGGGATGTAAAAAGTGGTATGGATTGACGGGCGGATATTATCCGCCCCTACTTCCTAATCCCTAATCCCTATTTCCTAATCCCTATGTTAACAAAAAGTTCACAAACTATTCATTGAAAATACATATAGGTCTGATATTATCATATTGTAGACAGGGAAAGCATTCCCCCGCCAACCTTGTCTATGCAATCTCCATAAACTTATAAAATCCTTAAACGCGAAAACAGCAGATTCCGTTATCCCCCCAACGGCTCTGCTGTTTTTGCTGTGTAGAGATTAGAGATTAGGGAATAGTGATTAGGAACGGATATTGGACATTTCATAAAAACAAACATTTTTTTGTAGTTTTTGCTCAAAAAACCCTCTCTCATTTTCCTCATTGTGGACAAATCCACCAAAATACAACGGAATTCTTGAAAAAAAGCCAAAAAAATATTACAATAGTATATGTATATATATAACTTATATTGGGAAAATGGGGTGTCGTATATGAACGTTAGATATTTCCAGCAAATTACTCATCAGATGAAAGATGTTATGAACAGGGATCTTGGTCTTATAACAGATGCAGGACTTGTTATTGCATCAAGTGAAGGAATAATCACTTCCACCGACCTTGAATGTGTTCTTTCTTTCACTGAAGATAATGTGGACACTTTCACATACAACGGCTTTACCTACAAGCCGATTGTTGTTATGGGAAAAATAGATTACATCATTTTTGTAAAGGGTGATGATTCCCTTGCAAGAAACTATGTGGACATTTTGCAGGTAAGTTTTTCAAGTGTGAAATCACTTTATGATGATAAGCATGACAGACTCAACTTCATCAAAAACTTTCTTCTTGATAACATATTGCCGGGTGATGTTCTGGCAAAGGCAGCCGAACTTCATCTCACGATAGAAGCAAGAAGAGTTGTATTTTTGATTCAGACAGAGCGTCTCACAGATTTTTCTGTTCTGGAACTTGTGGAAAATATGTTCCCGAGCAAACAGACAGACTTTGTTGTAAGTGTTGACGAAAACAACATTGCCCTTGTAAAGGAACTTGATACAGATCCTTCCTTGGGTGATCTTCAGACAATTGCCAAAAACATCTGCAACACAATCAATTCAGAGATTATGACTTCTGCATCAATCGGTATAGGAACAGTTATTTCAAACATAAAAGAAATTGCACGTTCATATAAAGAGGCAAGAGTGGCACTTGAAGTGGGAAAAGTTTTTGACGACGAAAAGAAAGTTTTAAGTTATGAAGACCTTGGAATCGGAAGACTTATATATCAACTTCCCACAACCCTTTGCGAACTCTTCCTCACAGAAGTTTTCAAAAAAGGTTCAATTGAAGAACTTGATCAGGAAATAATCTTCACAATTCTGAAATTCTTTGAAAACAACCTCAACGTTTCCGAAACATCAAGACAACTCTATGTTCACAGAAACACCCTTGTGTACAGACTTGACAAAATTCAGAAAATAACAGGACTTGACCTCAGAATTTTTGATCAGGCAATAATATTTAAAGTTGCAATGATGGTTAACAAATATCTCACATCAAACGCAACAAAATTATAATAAACATACCCGCCTTTTGTCAGGCGGCAAAGATATGGCGGAGGAAAAAGAACAGGGGGATTTTCTGCCCGGGGCTTATCCCCCGCCAAATCACGTTTTATATGCTGTGATTTTGAAATTTTACAGGATTCAAAAAGATAAAAAGGAGGTAAATTTTTATGATTACCTTTGAAAATGTTTCAAAAATATATGATAACGGCTACGGTGCTTTAAAAGGTATATCCTTTCATATAGATAAAGGCGAATTTGTGTTCCTTGTAGGCTCAAGTGCCGCAGGAAAATCCACAATCATAAAACTTATGATGAAAGAGGAAAGCGCAACGGGCGGACAGATTTTCATAAACGATGTTGATGTAAATGCCCTGCGCCACCGTGAAATCCCCTATTTCAGAAGAACTCTCGGTGTTGTATTTCAGGATTTCCGTCTCCTTCCCAACAAAAATGTTCAGGAAAATGTTGCATATGCAATGGAGATTGTAGGAGCGCCAACAAGGGAAATAAGAAAAAATGTTCCTTTGGTGCTAAGTCAGGTGGGGCTTTCTGCAAAAGCAAAAATGTATCCTCACCAACTTTCCGGCGGTGAACAGCAAAGAGTGGCAATTGCAAGAGCAATTGTGAATAATCCTGTGGTTTTAATTGCCGATGAACCAACAGGTAACCTCGATCCTGAAACCGCTCAGGAAATTATGGCAATTATGGATGACATAAATAAGCGGGGAACAACGGTTGTTATGGCAACCCACGCGGAAAAAATCGTAAACAGTATGAAAAAAAGGGTAATTGTTGTGGAAAAAGGCATAATTACCCGTGACGAGAATGAAGGTGGATATAACGATGCTGAGATCAATTAGGCGTTCATTTACAGAAGGCATAAAAGGAATGGCGAAAAACGGTCTTATGACAATCACCTCTCTTTTGGTGGTGACTGCATGTATTTTCGTTTTTGGCGTGTTCCTCATGTGCATTTTCAACATTAACTATATGACAGACAAAATGGCTGATGACTATCAGGTGGATGTGTATGTTTCAAGGGCAGTTCAAGTTGATGCAGATTCTGTGGGAGTCTTCATTGACCGCTCGCCTGACCTTACTGATGAACAGTATGAGGAAAAGAAGAAACAGATTGAAACCCTTGTAATCGGTCAGGAAAACGTGGATGTATCTTCCATAAAGTTCACCACAGCATCTGAAAGATTTGAAGAATTTGTAAAAACTCTTTCAGATGAAGAAAGACACAGTTATGAATTCATAACCGATATGCCCCTTGGTGATTCATTCTCCCTTTCTTTGGAGGACAATGAAAGACAGATAGAAACACTGAGACAACTTGCCGAAATTGACGGCGTTTCACAGGTTCTTACAGGGAATGAGATTTACGGAGTCTATGCCGCTGCAGGCTCAATTTCTTCAAGCATAACCGATGCAAAATATGAAGAAATTAAAGCAAGGGTGAAATCTGAAATCGAAAAAATCCCCAACATAGACCTTGATAACATTGGCTATATTGACGGAAGACAGTTTTTTTCTGATTTTAAAGCAGAACTTACAGAAGAAGAACTCAAGGACTTTGAAGGTCTTCCCGAAGACCTCATTGCCGATGCTTTTGTGGTAAGGCTTTCAGACCTTTCAAAGGCTGAGGAAACCATAGAGGCACTTGCAAAAATTGAAAATGTTGAAAGTGTTGAAAACAACCGTGAGATAATCTCTATCATAGAAGATTTAAAAGACGGCGTGAGAACAATTTCCATCTGGATTATTGTTGCATTTGCTCTTGTCAGCCTTTTCATTATTTCCAACACCATAAAACTCACAGTTCACAACAGAAGAAAAGAAATTAACATTATGAAATATGTGGGTGCAACCGATTCCTATATAAGAGGGCCTTTCATAATGGAGGGAATACTTTTAGGAATAGTGTCCGCCCTGATTGCATTTTTCATCTCAAGATGGACCTATGAAGGTCTTATGGCGGCAATTGCATCGGGACAGAGCGCTCTGCCCATGGTAACTTCCATGGTTAAATTCTCTGAAATATGGGCAGAACTTATGGGTGCATACGTTATAATGGGAACTGTTATCGGAGCATTCGGAAGTTTTATTTCCGTGAGAAGATATATGAATGTGTAAAGGAGGAATTTTCATATGCTGAGAAATAAAGTCATTATAAGAGTGCTTGCTGTAGTTGCACTCGTTTGCTTTGTGATAATGAGCCTTTATGCATCAATAATTCCTCTCACAGCAAATGCCATATCTGTGTCAGAAGCACAAAGACGCCAGAGGGAGGCAAGTGAAAAAAAAGAGGAAGTCAAAAAAGAACAAAGCACAGAAATTGCAAAAAGAGAAGAACTCGACAGACAGATAAATGAAGTTCAGGCTCAGATTGATGCTTTTCAGGCACAAATAGATCAGAAAACCCACGCAATCGAAGTGAGCGAGAAGAAAATTATCGACCTTACAAGAGATTTGCAAAAACAAAATTCAGACTACAACGAAAGAGCAAAAAGGTTAATAAAAAAAGGCGATGTTTCATATACTGAAATTATCCTCCGTTCAAAATCTTTGGAGGATATGACAAGAAGAGTTTCAATTATTAAAAAAGTTGCTCAGTATGACAACAAAAAACTTGACGAGATTGAAAACTCAATGTCAGATGTTGAAAAAATGAAAGACGACCTTCTTGTGCAAAAGGAAGAGGTTATTGCTTTAAAATCAGAACAAGACACAAAAAAAGCAGAACTTGACACCTTAAGAGCAGAAAGTCAGGCAATCATCGACAAACTTCAGGAAGATATAGACAAGTTTGAAAGAGAATATGAACTTGCAAAGCAGGCGGAAGCGGCAGCAAGAGCAGAGGCGGAAAGACTCAGAAAACAGTCTGACAAAACAATTCAACTTCCCGCAAACTATACAGGCGGCCCATTCCTTTGGCCATCCAACACCACAAGACTTGTAACATCTCCTTATGGTTACCGTATCCATCCTGTAACAGGAAGATCCAGATTCCATGCAGGAATAGACATTGGTGCAGCCTACGGCACATCAATCCTTGCGGCAAATGATGGAGTGGTAATTGTATCAGGTTACAACTCCGGGGGCTATGGAAATTATGTGGTAATCAACCACGGCGGCGGATATACAACCCTCTATGCTCATTGCAGTTCTCTTCTGGTATCTGTGGGACAAAAGGTGACAAGAGGACAGGTTATAGCAAAATGCGGTTCAACAGGTATGAGCACAGGCCCTCACATTCACTTTGAAGTTCAGGTGAATGGTTCAACCACAAACCCCATGCAATATTTTAACTGATAACTCGAGTTTTCGGAGTTGACATTTTATGAACAAAAAAAGAAGTTTTTTCACAATAGTTATAACTGCAGTGGTAATGTTTATCATTACCACTTGCTTTTATGTAACGCCACACGGGAAAGTCATATATTCATATATTCTGTCCCGCACAGGAGATAAAACCCTTTCCAAAATGGCAAAAGCAGAATACATAATAGACAACCATTTTATGGGAGAATTTGACAAAGAAGCCATGACAGACAAAGCCATGACAGGTTTTGTATCTGCAATAGATGATGCCTACACAGACTATCTTCCTGCATATCTTTACCGCAATATGACAGAGGCGCTGGAGAGCAGTTACAAAGGTATTGGTGTTACCTGTGCTTTAAGGGAAAATCTCATTGTTATAAAAGCCGTGTCTGACGATAGCCCTGCAAAAAATGCCGGAATTGAAGCCGGAGACATAATCCTTTCTGTAAACGGCAAAGATTATGACGGCGACACCTATTCGGAGGCGCTGGAAGCCATAAAATCCACCAAAGAGGGCGAAAGCGTACACCTTAAAATCAGACGCGGGGAAGAAATTCTGGAAAAAGAAATAAAAATTGCCGTGGTTTCAAGAGGCTATGTGGAAGAGAAAATCCTTGACGGAAACATTGGCTATGTGAGAGTGAAAACTTTTGCCACAGACATTTCAAAAGATTTTAAAAAGGCAATAGAAAACATCAGAGAGAAAAAGGCAGAATCTTTAATCATCGACCTTCGCTCAAATCCGGGAGGCTCTCTGGATGCGGTTGTTGAAATGACAGATTTTTTAATTGGCGAGGGCGATATTACCACAGTTAAATATAAAGACGGAAAAGAAGAAAAGTATACATCAGACAAAAGCGAAATAAGCCTTCCCATGTGTGTCCTTGTAAACTCACACAGTGCAAGTGCATCGGAAATTATGGCAGGCGCCCTTCAGTATCACAAGAAAGCAACCCTTGTGGGAGAGACCACTTTCGGGAAAGGAGTTGTTCAGGCAATATATGAATTTGACGACAAAAGCGCAATGAGACTTACCATTGCAAAATATTTCACACCGTCAGGAGAGTGTATTGACGGAGTGGGAATAAAGCCTGATATAGAAGTTTTAATGCCGGACGGCGAACCCATAGCAGAGGAAAAAGTGCTGACTGATGAAGACATACAGTTTAAGATGGCAAAAGAGGTTCTTATGAAAAAGTGAACCGACATAAAATGATGTGAAAAAACAGGCGGAGGTTTATTATGGCTTTAGAAAATAAACTTAATATAACAGATTCTGCGTCCCTTTCCCGGGAAGAGGAGAGAATCAGCAAGAAAAAGGCAGTAATGCTTTACGATAAAGGATTGCTTGACGCCCTTGATGCAGGAAAGTTTTCCGCACTTTTGTTTATTCATAAATACTTATTTGAGGATATTTACGATTTTGCAGGAAAGGTCAGAGAAGTCAATATTTCAAAGGGAAACTTCAGATTTGCACCCCTTATGTATCTCGATGTTGTGTTGGAACGTGTCAGCAATATGCCCCAGTCCACATTTGATGAAATCATTGAAAAATATGTGGAAATGAATATTGCACACCCGTTCAGGGAAGGAAACGGCAGAGCAACACGCATATGGCTTGATTTGATTTTAAAAAAAGAACTTGGCTTGGTGGTAGACTGGAGCAAGGTTAAGAGAGAAGATTACCTTCTTGCCATGGAGCGAAGTCCTGTGAAAGATATAGAAATTAAGCATATACTAAAAAATGCCCTGACAGACCGTGTGGATGACAGAGAGATTTATATGAAAGGCATTGACAACAGTTATTGCTATGAGGGTTATACGGCTTTTAAAACAGAAGATTTATAATCTGTAAGTATCGAAAAATGATGAAAAAAATAATACAAGGAGAAAAAATTATGAAAAAAATTATATCTTTAATTTTCGCAGTTTCAATTATGCTTTCAGGTCTTTGCGCCCATTGTGCAGGAGAAAATGCAGTGACGGTCTATGTTGACGGAGTGAAAATCAACTTTGATGTGGACCCGATTATAGAAAACGGAAGAACTCTTGTTCCGATGCGCTATATTTTTGAAGCCCTTGGCGCAACCGTTGAGTGGAGAAGTGAAACTTCAACTGCCGTTGCAAAAAAAGGTGAAGATACAATTGAAATTTCCATCGGAAGCAATTTTATCTACAAAAACGGAAATTCCACAGAACTTGATGTGGGTGCAAAACTTTTAAACGGAAGAACATTAGTTCCCGCAAGAGCAGTATCTGAAGGTATGGGTTGCGACGTTAAGTGGGATGCAGATGCAAGAAGAGTTATCATAAGAAGCAAAGGCTCTCTCATATTTGCCCAACTTTCCCCCGAAGATGAAGCGATTGTTAAAGCAAACTATCCCAAAGCCTATGAGAGAATTGTTTTTGAAACCTTTTATGATAGTTTCAGCAAATCAGGCGAAGAATATTTTAAGGGAATTTCTGAAAAAGCAGACGAAACAAGGGCGTTTGTAAACTTTGTGTGGGATCAGGAAATTATGAATGAAATCTTAAAGGTTCAGGAGGCGTCTGAGACCGTATATGTTGTAAATGCCTATGAAAATATTACAGATGAAGTGATAAGAGATGCCTATATCACCCTTGCATCAAAAATCGGAGTCGGTTCAAAAAATTCATTTACTTCTTCCTATGAAAAAACACCAAGCGGCAAAGATGTTTTGCTTCTTACAATGAAAGATGCATCCCTTGGATGTTCATATATCGGTGTTGTGGCAGCAGACAATAACGTGAGATATTTTCTTCTTGCAGATATAGACGGCAAAAAGGAACTGTGTGAAATAAAAGCAACAGGAATGATGACATATGCAAAGTCAGCAAAAGATGAAAAAAGTTTTTTGAGTGCTATTGATAAACTTTGATATGAAATGAAAAAGCAGGGGCGATTTACGAGTCGCACCTGCAAAATTTTTTGTCCCTGACTTGACATGAGTTTGCAGAGCAAACTCAATGAATTGCCTGACGGCACGAATTGAAATCTGTGATTTCATGAATTGAGCCTTACGGCTCATGAATTGCACCTTCGGTGCATTAAAAGGCAATTCAATTCATGGAGCGTAGCGAGAATTCATGGCGTAGCCAATTCATGACAACTTAAGTTGTCAATTCATTAAGAAATGGAGAATAGCAATGAAAGAAAATAAACTTATCGAATTATCGAAAATGTTTGCGGTTGATATTGTTAATTTATGCACTGATATTAAAGAAAACCGAAAAGGAAATGTCTTGTTAAATCAGCTGTTAAGAAGTGGAACATCAATTGGTGCAAATATTCATGAAGCAAACTATGCATCAAGCAAATCAGATTTTATCAATAAGTTTCAGATAGCATTGAAAGAGTGCTACGAAAGTGATTATTGGATAGGATTGTTTAAAGAAACAAAAATGATAACCGAAATGGAATATGCTGATATGTATGATAAATGCAGTAAAATCCGAAAACTACTTATTGCTTCAATTAACACTGCAAAAGGAAAACAATAAATTTTGTTGAATGATTAAAAACTTCAAATGTTATTCTTTACACAAGTGAGGTTGTGAAAATATAAAATTACGAGGTTTAATTTATGATTGGCTTAAAAAGAGGGACAGTGGAATTAATTTCTCATCGGGCAGAATGGGAAAATGAAGCTGCAAATACAATTCTGTTACTTAAATCAATATTGAAAGATGCGGCTATTGATATACAGCATGTGGGTAGCACCGCCATTAGAAGCATATGCGCAAAACCTATTATAGACATAGCAGTAGGCATGGAAGATGTAAACGACATAAAGCCATATATAGAATTGTTGAGTGAAAAAGGAGTTATATTCCGTAATGAAGACGTACAGGGACAGTTGCTTTTTGTGATGGGTGATTTTGAGAAGAATATTCGAACTCATCATATTCATGTTGTCAGATGGGGCAGTGATAATTGGAATAATTATATAAATTTTCGGGATTATTTGAATGTATTTCCTGAGTATGCAAAAGAATATGGTAACCTAAAGAAAAAATTGGCGTTAAGCTTTGCTGATGATCGAGGAATTTATACTTTGGGAAAACAAGCATTAATTGGTAAGTTGCTGGAACAAGCACGCTTGTGGAGAATAGAAAATAAATAGTATAGACCAGAAAGAGATTCTATTATCTAAAAACAAAGTTGCATTTCATACGTGTCAAGTCCTTACAATTTAAAAGATTAGTTTGCCGATTTATAATATTTACATATACTATCGGGTGCGAGAAAATTCAGTATTCTCGCGGGTTCTAAGGAAAAGTGATTAATGAAAAACAGATGAAAAAATAAGGGAAAATAGTAGGTCCTATTATTCACTGTTCTCCAGTCTTGACACGAGTAAGAATTTTGTCGAATGGTGTGTAAAAAGGCAAATATATGAGAAAAAGAGGTATAAAGCTATGAATGATAATAATATGGTTATTTATCAGGACGACAACGGAATAACGAAAGTTTCAGTTCGTTTTTCTGAAGATGATTTGTGGCTTACGCAGGCACAAATTACCGAGCTTTATCAAACAAGCAAATCAAATATAAGTGAGCATATAAAAAATATATTGACGGATGGAGAATTGGATGAAAATTCAGTTGTTCGGAAATTCCGAACAACTGCTGCTGATGGGAAAAATTATAACACAGCACATTATAATCTTGATATGATTATTGCGCTTGGTTATAGAGTTCAGTCTCAGATTGCAACCAGGTTCAGAAGATGGGCGACCGAAAGATTGCACGAATATATGCAAAAAGGTTTTGCAATGGATGACGAACGTTTAAAGCAGGGCGGAAATAGATATTTTAGAGAATTAATACAGCGTATTCGTGATATTCGTTCATCAGAAAGAAATTTCTATCAGCAGGTTACTGACATTTACGCTACTGCTACCGATTATGATCCCCGTTCGGATTTGACAAAAGCATTTTTTGCTACTGTTCAGAATAAATTGCATTTTGCAGTTCACGAGCATACTGCTGCAGAAGTTATTTATGAGCGTGTAGATAATGAAAAACCACTTGTAGGAATGACTAATTTCAAAGGTAACTATATAACAAAGGATGATGTTAAAATTGCAAAGAATTATCTTTCGGAAATAGAATTGCAGAGGTTAAATCTGCTTGTTTCACAATTCCTTGATTTTGCAGAATTTCAAGCTTTGGAACAGATACCTATGTCTATGCAGGATTGGGTAGAGGCACTTGACAACCAAATAATTTCAAACAAAAGAAAATTACTTGAAGGAAAAGGAAACATATCACATAAGCAGGCAATAGAAAAAGCAGAAAAAGAATTTGAAATTTATCGCGAAAGAGAAATGAGACAGTTAGAAAGTGACTTTGACAAGGCGGTTAAAATGCTGACTCAAAATTCAAGCGAAGAATAATTTAATATAATAGTTTGCCGATTTATAATATTTACATATACTATCGGGAGCGAGAAAATCCAGTATTCTCGCGGGTTCTAAGGAAAAGTGTTAAAGGAAAAACAGTTGAAAAAATCAGGGAAAAATAGTAGGTCCTATTATTCACTGTTCTCCAGTCTTGACACGAGTAAGAATTTTGTCGAATGATGGGGAATTTTGAAAGGAGAAACGTATGAGAAAAAAGGTTTTTGAAATAATTGAGCCATCTCAAAAGAATAATAAATTAAGTTCAATATATGATATCTTTATGATATTTGTTATACTGTTAAGTATATTGCCTTTATGTTTTAAACAGACACATAGTGTTTTGAATATTCTTGATACTATTTGCTTGTTTGTGTTTATTGTAGATTATTTTTTGCGTTGGTTCACTGCAGACTATAAATATAATAAAAAATCTTTGATTTCATTTGTTCGATATCCATTTGGTATTTTTGCTATAATTGATATTGTTTCTATCTTGCCGTCAATTTCTGTCTTAAATAATGGGTTTAAGCTTTTAAGAGTATTTAGAATGGCAAGAGCTTTTAGGGTTTTTAGAGCATTTAAAATGTTTAGATACTCAAAAAGTGTAAAAATTATTGTGGCTGTTTTTAAAAAATCAAAAGAATCATTAATTGCCGTAGGAACTTTAGCTATTGCATACATAATAATTTCTGCATTGGTAGTTTTCAATGTTGAACCTGAATCATTTAATAACTTTTTTGATGCAATATATTGGGCAACAGTTTCGTTAACAACTGTTGGTTATGGAGATATTTATCCTGTAACAACAATAGGAAGAATAGTAACAATGGTTTCTTCAATATTTGGAATTGCCATTGTTGCTTTGCCGGCAGGTATTATTACAGCGGGATATATGAGTGAAATAGACAAATAATTAGTTTGTTATTGACTTTGAACTCTATGCTTAAACTGTCTGTTTTACAAAACCTAAAACTTTTTACGGAGGTTATGCATATGGATAATAAAATACAAATATTTGAAGATAAGAGAATAAGAACTGCGTGGAATGAGGAAACAGAAGAATGGTATTTTTCTGTTGTTGATGTATGTGAAGTATTAAGCGGAACGGATAATCCAAGACGATATTGGAGTGATTTAAAACGTAAATTAGCCGCCGAAGGAAGTGAACTGTACGAAAAAATCGTACAGTTGAAAATGACTGCTGCTGATGGAAAGAAACGATTGACAGATGTTGCCGACACTGAACAGCTTTTACGAATTATACAATCAATACCATCGCCAAAAGCAGAACCGTTCAAATTATGGTTGGCACAAGTGGGCAGAGAAAGAATTGAAGAAACCATTGATCCTGAACTCACAATAGAAAGAGCACTTGAAACATATCTCAAAAAAGGTTACACAAGAGAATGGATAAACCAAAGATTGCAGGCTATTCAGGTAAGAAAAGAATTGACTGACGAATGGGATGCAAGAGGTGTTCAAAAAGGTGTTGAATACGCCATCTTGACAGATGAAATCACAAAGGCATGGTCAGGAATGTCAACGAGAAAATACAAAAATTTTAAAGGTCTGACTAAAGAAAATTTGCGTGACAATATGAGTACGCTGGAGCTTGTTCTCAATATGCTTGCAGAGGCAACAACCACCGAATTATCAAAAACAAAAAATCCACAAACATTTAAGGAGAATTTAGAGGTTGCTAAAAGTGGCGGAGAAGCAGCAGGTGTTGCAAGAAAAGAAGTTGAGAGAAGAACAGGGAAATCAGTCATAACCTCAAAAAATGCAACCGAATTAAATCAGATAGTCACAGATTTAATTGAGGGTATTACAGAAGACAAAGAATAGTCTTCAATCATACGAGACACAAGAAAGTTTTCTCGTATCAAGTCCATACAATTTAAAAGATTAGTTTGCCGATTTTAGCGTTGCTTTAGCAACGCATCGATATGAATTCTTGCGAATTCTCGATATGTGCTTCGCACTCGATATGCACAGGTGTG
>JAZQJX010000022.1:0-3300 GCA_045541875.1 Clostridia bacterium
GCTCAAAACTCGATATGATATAAATCTCGTTGCCGAAAGGCAACATATCGAGTGCAAAGCACATATCGAGTCATTTATGACATATCGAAAATCTCACAAGAGATTTATATCGACGATTTCATCTTCGATGAAATCATTATAACATAACATTTATTGTTTCACAATCACCTGATTGGTTATTTGTTTAGTCTTATCTGATATTTTATAGTGTTCTCTTATTATAATGTCTTCAGACTACCCTCGTATTTTCCTGGTTTTTATATATTACAAATTTAGAAAACAAAAACTCAAGGACAAAGTTTGAAATCATTGTGGTTGCAAGGATTATGTAATCATTAACTCCGATGCCCTCTGCAAGATCTCCCCACCACGTTGACAAGGGTGTGAAAACTGCATAGAATCCAAGAAGTTTTAACATTGATTTTGGAATGTTGGCTGCAGAATTAAATGTGTAGCGCCTGTTAAATGTAAAATTCCAGATAATGGATAATATAAGAGACGTAAGATAAGCAGGCCAGTACACCCAATGGAAAAGTTCATTGAAAACAACAAATGAAATTACCTGTATGATTCCTGCCGATGCGGAAAACAACGTAAATTTTATCATCTGAACAACTGATTCTTTTTTCATAATTATGTCTCCTTTGTATACCACCGAAATTATACCATTGTAAAACTTTTTAGTCAACACTTCAACGTATAAATCGGCAAGTTATGGACATTATTTAATAAAAAGGAGCGATACGATGATACAATGTGCATTTTTTGATACAAAGCCCTATGACAGAGTATGGTTTGACAAACTGTCGGATAAATATGGTGTTAATTTTAAATATTATGAATACAAACTAACGGAAGACACGGCTGTTATGGCAAAAGGATGCGATGCCGTGTGTGCATTTGTAAATGATGATATTACCAAAAATGTTATTGACACCCTTTGTGACCTTGGAATAAAACTTATTGCTATGAGGTGTGCGGGATACAACAATATTGACCTGAAATCTGCAAAGGGTAAGATATCTCTTGTGAGAGTGCCGGCCTATTCCCCCTATGCGGTTGCTGAACACGGAATCGGAATGCTTCTTTGCCTGAACAGAAAACTTCATAAGGCATATATCCGTACAAGAGATTACAATTTTTCCCTTGTTGGAATGACAGGATTTGATCTTCACGGAAAAACTGTCGGAATTGTGGGAACAGGAAAAATCGGCAGAGTTTTTGCAAATATTTGCAAGGGATTTGGAATGAATGTTATTTGTTACGATCCTTTCCCATCTGATGAAAGCCTGTGCTATGTTTCCTTTAATGAACTGTGCAAAAAAAGTGACATTATTTCTCTCCATTGTCCTTTGACAAAAGAAACAAAACACATAATTGACGAAATTTCCATAAAAAATATGAAAGACGGAGTATGCATCATTAACACATCAAGAGGAGCACTTATTGACAGCGACGCACTGATTGACGGTTTAAAATCAAAAAAAATCGGGAATGCAGCTCTTGATGTTTACGAGGAAGAAGGAGATTTATTTTTTGAAGATATGTCAGATGTGACAGACAGAGACGAAAAACTTGCAATGCTTCTTTCAATGCCCAATGTTATAATTACCTCCCACCAGGCTTTTCTTACAAACGAAGCCCTGGAAAATATTTGTGAGATTACCCTCGAAAACATCCGCGGATTTTTTAAAGGTGAAAAAACAGGAAATGAAATACTGTCTTAACGAAAAGAATATAATCAGAATTAAAAGGACATAATGATAAAAGAGATGTTTTCATCTCGGAACTTATTTATCATATTAAAAATTATTAACGGAGGTTGTTATTATGAAATGCAGCGCTAACAAATCAATCGGTTGTACAGTAAAACAGTGTATGTATCACTGCGGAAACGAAAATTTCTGCTCACTTGACAAAATCAATGTGGGAACTCACGAAGCAAACCCCACAGAAGTTAAATGTACAGACTGTGAATCTTTCAGACCTTGCAGCGGCGGAAACTGCAATTAATCTTTAAGTGTGAATTTTAACAAAGACTGCGAAACAAAATTTTCGCAGTCTTTTTGATTTATACTTATTCCCCTTGTCAATAACAAATTTTACTGTTACAATAGAATTATAATCACTTGTTAAATTCAATATGATGTGAAAGGGAATCATTATGAAATGTAAAAACATCAAGTTGTTTCTGTTTTTAATATGTGTATCACTTGCATTTTCTTCCTGCGTGGTTTATGAAGAAAATATATCATACTTAACATATGATGTGATAAACAACAACACACCTGAATTTAAGGACTACGAAATAACGACCAAATCTTTTGAATTTTATTCAGAACTTGACTATCTCGGAAGATGCGGCGTGGCATTTGCGTGCATCGGAAAAGATATAATGCCAACAGAGGAAAGAGGCTCAATCGGTCAGGTTAAACCAACAGGATGGCAAATGGAAAAATATGACATTGTTGACGGGAAATATCTGTACAACAGATGCCATCTCATAGGTTTTCAACTTTCAGGCGAAAACGCCAACGAAAAAAATCTTATCACGGGAACACGGTATATGAACACCGAAGGTATGCTCCCGTTTGAAAATATGGTGGCAGATTATGTCAGAGAAACCGGAAACCACGTCATGTATAGAGTGACACCTGTTTTTGAAGGAATCAACCTTCTTGCAAAAGGAGTTCAGATGGAAGCCTATTCTGTGGAAGATAAGGGCAAAGGCGTGTCTTTTAATGTGTTTGTAAATAATATTCAGCCGGGGATAGAAATTGACTATTCAAACGGCAAAAGCAGACTTTCATCAGATAATGCTATCATAACGAGTAAGGAAGAAAATGAGAATTATTCAGATAAAGATAAGTCTGAATATGTCATAAATACAAACACAAAAAAATTTCATTTACCGTCTTGCTCATCGATTGAGGACATAAAAGAAAAAAACAAAGAAAGTTATAACGGAAGCAAAAAATGGCTCACAGAGAACGGATACTCACCTTGCGGAATATGCAGACCATAAGCAGTTGCGTCAGTATCCGAACTCGCCTAAAACAAGTAAAATAGATGTTTTTCCTCGTTGTCGGTCTTGAAATACGTCAGTATTCCTGCGACCTTCCGCCTTGAAAAACAAACAATTTTATCTTGTTTTAGGTTCAAAGAATTTTCGGTGTAGTGTTTTTGCGACAGTGCGAGGCAAAAACACAGTAAATGCTGACGCATTTGCGAGTATTTTAACAAAGCAGTGGCGTAAAAACACACACCCAAAACGGGTTCGGATGCTGACGCAACTGCTTA
>JAZQJX010000023.1:0-23238 GCA_045541875.1 Clostridia bacterium
AATTTCGCTATATCCCGCGTGAAATCTCTAAAAAATACGTCAGTATTCTCTTTGAGATTTCACTTGTATAAAACAAAATTGTCTATTTTAAAACTCTTCGACCTTAAACGCAGAGAAATTTAGTAAAATTTCAATGCGGAGGTCGAAGCAAGGCTGACGCCTTGCGAGAGCGACAAGTTGAAAGTGTGCAAATTTATCAAGTTTAAGGCATACGGGGTTCAACTCCCGCGTGCTTAGTCTGCTTTTGGATTCACCTTAATATCAGTAATCTTGAAGCCGTAGTAGTTTGAACTTCCGTCGGATTTAAGGTTAATGTAAATCTTGTTACCGCTCACCGTAATGGTTTCTCCGGCAAGGTCTGTTCCGGAATATGTTCCGACTGTGGTTCCGTTTTTATCCTTGATGTAAATTTTATCGAAACCTCTTTCGGTTTTTGTTTCTTGTGAGAATGTAATGCTTATGCTTTCGCAGTCTCTTGAAGTGGAAATTTCATATGTTTCGTTTGAACTGTTGGGATAGGGGTGAGGAGATTCCACCACCAATTCCGTTGCCCAGACAGAGGGGGCTTTTCCTATTGGTTTCATATTATCCAATGAATCAACAAGTATCACCTTTGCAAAAACATCTTTGTTGTCGCCTGTATAGGGAACATAAAAACCAACCTGCACATCGGTTTGCTTTATGGTTGCCGTATCTGTGCCGAGAAGTCTTTCCGATTCGTCATAAAGACCTAAGACTGCAATGGTATCCTCTTTGATATAGTTAACATCAAGAGATGCCTTGATGCCGTCAAGGGTGAATGAGCAGTCTGTAAAGGTCAGACCGACAGAGTCGTCAGGCTCTTCCCACTGTGCATAGAGCCTTGTTGTATATGTGGAATGCATACCCGGGAAAGTGTCGTCGGGGGTATAACTTTTTCCTGAGCCGTCGGGAGATGTGTTCCAACCGATGAATTTTCGTCCGCCCGGGATAAAGTCGTCGGAGTTGTAGAGAGTAAGATCGCCTGAGGAAGTGTTTCTATATCTTACTGTGGAGCCGTTTTCAAATTTTCCGCCGTTTCCATACATAATAACTGTTGTCCAGCGGTTAAAAGCAGTACTTGCATTCAGAGTCGGGTTGAGTGAGAGCATAACCTTTTCACCTGCTGCGTGAATGGTTCCGTCGGGCAATTTCCAACCAAGGAAAAGAAGTTTCTCTGTATCGTAGCCGTCAATGAGGGTTACGGGGGAGTCGAAGTTTTCAACTTCCTTATATACAAATGCCCTGTCTTTCAGTACTGTGGTTTTTACGGAGTCAAATTTTACATAATATTGACCGGTGGGCAGGGGTTCCCACACAGAATAGAGATTTTTTATGCCAAAATCCGCATCGATGGTTGTGCCGGGAAGATATGCCTCTCCGCTGCCATCAGGCTCTGTGTTCCATCCTGCAAATTCAAATCCGGCGAAGCCTGAACTGCTGATATGTTTTATCTCGTCGGAATATGTATAATATACTGTTTCTGAACTCTTTGTGTCTTGGGTGGAAGGATCTGTGATGTTGTAGGTTATTCTTCCGTGTCCCCACATTGCATAGAGAGTCTTATGACTTCCCAAATCGTAAGTTTGACCTTCCGTATATTTTGTGCCGCTTTCATCCTTCCAACCTATGAAAGAATATTCGGAATTTGTGAAGATATCACCTGATTGCAATGTGACACTGTCATAGGAGTTTACAGGTGAATAAACATAGGTTTTTCCATCGGGTGTTCTTGCTCCGTCGCCTTGATGTGAATTGTCGGAGGCAATATATGTAATAAACTTATCAGCACCTTTTTCCCATTGTGCATAGAGTTTTTTGGTTGTATTAAAATCGCTGATTCTTTGTCCGATTTCATAATTTGTACCGCTTCCGTCAGGGGAAGTGTTCCAGCCTGTGAGGTAGTATCCTTCTTTGTGGAATACCCTTGCATCATAGAGGGTGAGTCCGCCCACAGATGCATATCCGTGAGAATACTCTGCTGTGCCACCCAGATATCCGCTTCCGCCATTTGCATAATATATGGCAGCGGCTTTGTCATATCTGTTTTCTTCATATCTTGCATAGAGTGTGGTTTTTGATTTAACCTCGGCCTCCTCTTGAGGTGCAAAGATGGGATAGTCGGAAGAAAATGAACTTGGTGACCATCCAACATAAATGAAATTACTGCTATCTTCCATAGGTGCGAGGAGAGCCTTTTGGGGACTTTCGTCAAGTCCCTGATAACTGAAGGCTTTGCCGCCAAAAACATCTGTTTTGTTGGCAGAATATCTGAACCAATAGTCAGAATCGGGTGTTTTTTCCCAGATGGTGTAGAGATTTATATTTCCTATATAAGTTTCTATTTTCATTTCGGGAACAACCCAATGACCGCTTCCGTCAGGCTCTGTATTCCAGCCTGCAAAGAGATAACCGTCAAGGGTATATTTATATTCGTCATATACATAGTCGTCCCAGTCTTCAATAATCTGGGTTTCACTCTCTAAAACCTCAAGGGTTTCAGGGTGGATATTATGGTATGTAATGCTTCCGTATCCCCACTTTGCCTTCAAAGTTTTATGTCCGTCAAAATCATATGTCATTCCCGGGAAGTATAAGTTTTTCTCATAATCCTCCCAGCCGACAATTCTGTAATCTTTGTTATAGAATGTGTCATCAGACAGGATTTCAACATCTTTATAGGATGAAAGTTCCTGATACAGGTAGTCTTTCCCTTGTCCTCTCACATATCCGCCGTTGCCCACATAGGTGATGAACTTGTCTGCGCCCTTTTCCCATTGAGCATAAAGGGTGTAGGTTTTGGATTGGTGAGTATAATAATCCAGACTGCCTGAAACAGCAAATTCTGTACCGCTTCCGTCGGGAGAAGTATTCCAGGAAGAAAGATAGTGACCGTCTTTGTGGAATTGTCCGACGCTATAGAGTTTCAGATTTCCGTTGGAGGTATTCTGAATTAAAAGAGAGCCTCCGTTAGGTCTTCTTCCGCCGTTTCCGCTATAGATTGCCTGAATGAAGTTTGACGGAATTTCCTTTTTTGCAAATGCAGGAGTGAGAGTAATATTTTCATCAACGGAAATTGTGTCTCCGGAAAAATAATAGATTTTGTCAGGTGTTATCCAACCGGCATGAATATATTCATCTGTGTCTGTCTGGGGGAGGAGAGTAACGTTTGCAGGATAGGAATCCACGCTTTGGAAAGTGTATTCTCTGCCTCCGAAAATATCGGCGCCGCCTGCACAGTAGGTGATATAGCATCCGGACTCGGGAAGTTTTTCCCATTGAGCATAAAGTTCGTAGGTGCCTGATGTCTTCATGGAACTTCCGGGTGCTATCCAGTTTCCTGAACCGTCGGGAGATGTGTTCCATCCCGTGAAAAGATATCCGTCTCTTAAAAAGTTATTGCCCGAAAATTTTTCGCCTGACCAGTAATAGTTTATATACTGCTCGGTCTTGGTTTGCCCTGTGAGGGTTTTGCCACCGTTTCCGTGATATACCGCTCTGGCATATCCCCATACGGCAGTAAGGTATGTGTCAGATGAAAATGTGCATACAGAAGATGCGGTAAATTTTGAATATCCCTTTTCCCAATACAGAAAAACATATCCGCTTTTACTAAAAAGGTCATCTCCTTCAATTTCTACAGGTGAGTTACTAACATATGTCCGTTCAACCTGAGTTTCTCCTGCTCCTGTCTGACCGCCATTGCTGTAATATGTAACGGTGACAGATTCACCATCTGCAAAAACAGGCATAGAAAAAGCCAGCATAATGCACAGCACTATGGTGAGATTCAGTGAAATCATTTGCCTACATAACTGTCTCATTTTGTTCGTCCTCCTTTTTTCTCGTCATCATTCCGATAAAAGTCCAGAATATGGGCGCCACAAGGCACATGGAAAATCCGAAAAATGCCTGAATAAGATATGCAAAAGCCGGTGACACCAAAACTATATTTTTTATATTTTTTTCTTCTTTGAAAAATGTAACGATGCAGTATATAATAAGGGCAACAAAGAATATGAAAGATACAAATCCCTGTTGTGCCAATATGTTCAGATATTCACTGTGGGCAACGTCAATTCCTCTTGTGACAGTCTGACCAAGAGATTCAATATATTTTGAAAACCCTTCAAGTTCCCACATTGCCATACTGTCGGGCCCTGTTCCAAACCAGAAATGATCGGGAATTTTTGAAATCACCTGACTGTATATATGAATTCGTCCTGAGCCTGACCGGGGAGTGAGATTTCCGTGAAGAAGCAAATGAATGTCATAAAAAGTTCCGCTTTTTCCAAAATCCCACACATAAAAAATGATGATGCCAAGAAAAATCACGACAACTTCTGCTGTGAGAATTCTTCTGAACCAATTTTTATGCTTTGAGTATGCATACAGGGGAAAGAACAGAAGTAAAAATGCAAAAAAAGCAAGGATTCCGGCGGCAACCTTTATGAGCAACAGGGCCAAGAAGGAAAATGTAAAGAATATTGCCACCATTGTTTTTTTGATTCCCTTTTCTGTGAAAACAAGAGCAAAGAAAAGGGATGATGCCATAGAAAGAAATGCCGACACCAAATCTGCGTTTCCGATTGTTCCCACATATTCTCCCGAATAGGCAACATAGGCATCGTGATAATTATATCCTTCGGGGTAAAGCATAAAGGGATTATATCCTGCAACCTGCACAAAACAAAGCAGGGAAAAAACTATGCATACTGCACCAAACAGATATATGTGCCAATTCTTTATTCTACCGAAAAAGCAGGAAAACAAAAGAGTAAGCATATATATCCCCTGGGTGATAAAGCCTTCGTTTCTTGAAAATCCTGTCATATAATCATAGTCATAGGGTGATGTTATGCCTGATATGAGAGTTGAGACAAGATACATAACAATAAGGAATATCATCCATTTGTTATCTTTAAGTTTTTTAAAAAGGTCTGCCATTTTCAACTGTTTTATAAACAAAAGCTCAATAACAGATAATGTCATCACAATTATGAAACCACCGCATATGCCATAGAAAAGACCATATTTAACGTCCAGAATATTTTCGTAAGGAGCACATATGAGTATGAATGCTGAAAGCAAAAGCCCCAGATATATGTCAAAAACATATTCGCACCATCTGAGACCGGGACTCTGAGACTTGTTTTTCTTCAAAATAATCAGTTCCCTTCCTGAATTTACATACATCCTAATATTACCATAGCAAGAGGGCGTTGTCAAATGTCATATATATCAAAAGGGAATGTAAATTAATTCGGCAAATTAATTTACATTCCCTTTTGTTCTTATATAATCGTATATTCAAACATTTCCTGATGAATTTTGCACCCTATGTCTGCACCTTCAGGTAAAAGTGCAAGAGCAATGAAAATTTCGTTGTCTGATTCTATGTCTTTTAAATATGCATACTCACCATCAATACGAGTGAGGATGTAGTCTTTTGGTTCCATAGCATAATCCTCATTATTGATTTTTCATGGATTTTGCGTGCTCTAATTTGTGATGTCTGCGCATCTTAACTTCATCTGACATGGGTTTTATGTCGCCTGCAGCCATAAGAGCCTGTCTTGTAAGAAGTGGACCTACCAGTTCATAGATAAGCACTGCAAAAAGTGTGATGTTTCTTATGAGGTTTCCATCTTCGCCAAGTTGCATTGCAGTTGCACACATTCCAAGAGCAACTCCCGCCTGGGGAAGAAGAGTGATTCCGAGATATTTGCAAATGGATTCCTCGCATTTTGTTGCCTTTGCACTCGCGTATGAGCCAAAATATTTTCCGAGAGAACGGAAGATGATGTAGACAATTCCCACAATCACAATTGCCATATCACCAAATACGCCAAGTTCAAGTTCGGCACCGCTGATTACAAAAAAGAGTGCAAAAAGCGGCGATGTCCACTTGTCTGCCATGCCCATAAGGTCGTGGGAGAGGGGACAGATGTTACAAAAGATTGTTCCGAGCATCATGCACACAAGAAGTGATGAAAAACTAATGTGAACAGGACCCACGTGGAAATCAAGCATTGAAAGGGATACTGTTAAAAACACAAATGCAATTGTCATATTAAGTCTGTTTGTGTTTGAATTGAAAAGTTTTTCAAGTTGAGTGAGAATCCAACCCATAACAGCACCCAAAGTGAGAGAACAGATGATTTCAACAAGGGGGTTAATTATAATAGAGATAAAATCTACAGTTCCTGAAATAAGGGTTTTTGCAATTCCGAAAGACACCGCAAAAACAATAAGGCCGACAGCATCGTCAAGAGCAACAATGGGGAGCAAAAGATTTGTGAGTGGTCCTTTTGCCTTATACTGTCTTACTACCATAAGTGTTGCCGCAGGCGCTGTTGCAGTGGCAATTGCACCGAGGGTGATAACCTGAGGAAGTGTGAGTTTGTCAGGCATTAAAAGATGAAGAACATAAAGTGCCACATCAACAAAAAGTGTTGCCACAAGTGCCTGTACAATACCTATAACCGTTGCCTGTTTTCCTGTCTTTTTAAGGTCATCAAGACGGAACTCACTGCCTATGGAAAAAGCAATGAACCCAAGGGCAACTTCTGAAATGAGACCAAGTGCCGCCACGGCATCGTGACTTGAAAAACCAAGACCTGAAACTCCAAGTCTTCCCATGCAGTATGGACCGATAAGAACACCAGCAATGAGATATGCAGTAACTGAGGGGAGTTTCAAAGGCTTGAATGCTCTTGTCATCAAAAGTCCAACTAAAAGAGCAATTGAAACTGATAATAATGTACTCATAAAAATTCTCCTTTGTATGTAAAGAAATATTAAATGAAAAATGCGGTGCGAAAAACGCACCGCAAATTATTATATCACTAATGGGCAGAATAATCAAGACAAAAATTGGTTAATTTTTGGTAAAGAATTATAGTGTAAAAATAATGTAAGGGAGTGTAAAAATAGAAGTAAAATTGCCTTGATCTCTGTTTTTGAGATTTTAATATCTATCTGTATTTACCGCAATCCTTGCATTGTATATCTATGTTGTTATTTAAAGTTCCGCAATTTTTGCATGACCATTTTCCGGTCATGTTTTTTTGATGGGTTTCTCTTTTCAGAGCCATAGCATGTAAACTGAATCCGCCACTATTAGCAGATGTATTTGTACTTTTTTTGCAATTGGTGTTATTGGTGTTTTCCACGTTACATTTCTCATTTCGGTCCGGCAAAGCGACAACCATGAGACATCCAATAATTCCAAGCCAAAAGCACCACCAAAAGTAACCATAGTGACCTTTTTCGTTGGCGATAGATTCGAATCTGCCAGAAATTAGCCAACCAAGAATTATGTAACCCAATAATAGTATAAGTATTAAAAAAAACATAGAGATATCTCCTTATTTAATTTACGACATATTCTTAACATTGTTCTTCGTTTAGAGTAGCGTTACCGCATGATAGACAAAAGATAGCAGAATCGTTTATTTCTGCGTTACAATTTGGACATTCTTTCATTTTGCCAATCTTCTTTGTTTTTGAATTTTCTTATTGAGTGGCAGAGTCAAGTCTATCTTCTCGTTGCACTCAGCATAAAGTTTAAATACGTTCTGCGAATATAAATATACCACAAACGACTATATATGTCAAGTATAACGAATATAATTATGCATATAAAGTATATATGAGGTGATTGTATGAAGCGTATAGCGGAACTCAGGAAAGAAAAAGGACTCAATCAGGTGGGTTTGGCGTTTAAACTCAATGTTTCTCAAAAAATGATAAGCGCGTACGAATCAGGAATACATCAGCCAAGTGTTGAAACCCTCTCTAAGCTTGCTGATATATTCAATGTATCGGTAGATTATATAATAGGAAGGACAGACATAAGACTTTCGGCAGATAAGTACACTTTAAACGGACTTACGGATATGGAAATAGAACTTCTTGATATGTTTAAAACTATGAGCAAAGAAAAGCAACAGAGGACACTTGGTATCGTTTATGCAATGGGCTATTCGGACAGTGACAAAAGATAAATGAAGAAGTTTTATTGACAATTAAAATAATTGCAGATATAATAAAAATGAAAGAATCTGCGAATGATATGTAAGTTATATAATGCAAAATAGTGTGAGGAGTTGATTGAATGGCTACAATACAGCATATTACAAAGGCTGTCAGTGAAGTTGCCAAGAATTATCCAATAACAAAAATAATACTTTTTGGCTCTTATGCTGATGGGACAAATACGGAACATAGTGATATTGATTTGCTGGTTGAGTTTGAGACAATGGCTGTATCGCTTCTTATTATAGCTGATATCAAATATAAAATTGAAGATATCCTTGGTGTGGATGTAGATATTATACATGCACCTTTGCCTGAAGGCGCGATGATTGATATAAACAAGGCGGTGGAAATATATGCAGCGTAGGGATGCGGTTGTTTTAGATAAGATAATCAGCGAAATTGATATTGCGCTCGAAATAATTGAGGGTGTTGATTTCAAGGAATTTGACAGTAGTGAGATTATGAAACGAGCACTATGTATGACGGTCATAAATATTGGTGAACTTGTTAAAACCTTGTCTGACGATTTAAGAAATAAAAATAAGCAAGTCCCTTGGAGAAATATTGCCGGATTTCGTGACATAGCTGCACATAAATATCAAACATTGAATATGATGGACGTATATCAGACAGTGACAGAAGATTTCATACAACTTCGTAAAAATATTAAAGCAATAACTGAAAGGTAAGTATAGTGTTACCAATGACGACAAAAGAGGTTGCATTCCCCGTTTGATCGGGGGAGTGCAACCCTTTATAAAATTCCATTATTTAATTTTGACCCCAACTATTGACAAAGAGCCGTTATGAGCCATCGGAGAAACGTATGCTACGCATCCGCTCTGCTTGCCGACCGTGGCTGTGCCACAGTACCCGTCTGCGGACACCTTGCAAAAGTTAAGAGGTCTGCCAAGTCTTGTTTAGCCACTGCAATAGACGGGGCGACACTTGTGGCACCCGAATCAAGGCATACACCCGCAAGGGGTGCACGCCTTATCTTCGGCCACTGCGCCATTAAAGCATTCCCTTCATCTGCCACCGGCAGCGGGAATGCTTTAATGCTACCGACTTCGCTTAGTTCAGCCGCCAAGAGCACTTGACTTTTAATCGAATTACCAAGTTTGATTTACTAATGGCAGAAATAAAAAAAGAACGCTTATGCGTTCTTTTTTATGAGCCATCGGAGATTCGAACTCCGGACACCTTGATTAAAAGTCAAGTGCTCTGCCGGCTGAGCTAATGGCCCATATTTAGTTATATTTTAATGGGTTGAGTCTATACCCAAAAGGGACTGGGCTGGCAGGACTCGAACCTACGAAATGCCAGAATCAAAATCTGGTGCCTTACCGACTTGGCTACAGCCCAATACGATAAAAAAGTGGGGTGGGTAACCGGACTCGAACCGGTGACATCCAGAACCACAATCTGGCGCTCTACCGACTGAACTATACCCACCATGTGGTAAGTGTAACCTGGGTTGCGGAAAAGGAATTATGACGCGCCTGGAGAGACTCGAACTCCCGACCCACTGCTTAGAAGGCAGTTGCTCTATCCAGCTGAGCTACAGGCGCAAAAAGGAAAAAGCGGGTGATGGGAATCGAACCCACACAATCAGCTTGGAAGGCTGAGATTCTAGCCATTGAACTACACCCGCATACCATCTGAATCGTTGCCGTCAACCGACTTAAAAGATTATAACAGTTTTGGTTGTCTTTGTCAATACTTTTTTAAAAAAAATTCCCATTTCGTTCATAAATGCACAAATTAAGCATTTTATATCCTCTATTATGTGCAAATATGCTTAAAATATGCCGTGTTTTTCGGATAGTACCACAGTATTATAAAGCAAAGTCCTGCCGGTTTTTGAAACCAACAGGACTTTTAAAACTTTAATTATTCAACGTGATGCTTTTTGGAAAGGGGTTTCAGTTTATCTGTCCAGAAAAATATATCACCTGCTTCAGATTCCACAGCATAGGTTCCCTGACCTTCAAGGCGGAAAAGTTGATTGTGATTGGAATTATGACAAAATACAATCATTGGAGTGTCATCTTCTTTATACACCGGAGTGATAATTTTGTCTCCTGCATGAATGGAACTTCCGATAACTGGGCCTTCCTCTTTTTCAAGAGTAATTTCAGAGTCATATTCAATATTACCGGTGGAACGTGTATATTTTGAATATTTCAAAATGTTTTTATCGGTAAATATTCCGCAAATGCCATATTTGGAAAGGATTTTGGTTTCTTTTTTGCTTTCTGTATCATATGAATATATGGCATCGTCTGTGTTGTAATAAAGAGTATTTCCATATGAGGTAAGACCTCCATAAAAGCGGGTGATGTACGAGGTTTTTGTGATACTCCACTTTCCGTCACCACCGTCAAGATTTTTACGGATAATGTTGCCGTCTTCATCAACAACAGATTTTCCTGAGATATAGTAGAGTTTTGAATTGCATTTCACAATGTTGCCTGTTGAACTTCTCCATGGAGCGTTATCATACAATGTGGAGTCTGCAACCAATGTTCCGATTTCAAATCCGGTGTGAGGATCTTCGGCATTTTGAATTGCCTCTGAACTTAAAAGGGCATAGTTATGATTTATATGTGCATACATATCTTTGTGGTTGGCGTTAACCGGATCATCAAAGGTGACATCAATGTGATACCACTTTCCGTCAAGTTTAACAAGATTCCATGCATGGTTCATTTCCTGCGAAGGCACATATGTGGATTCAATACCAAGAACGTTCATAAGGTGATTGAATGCAAGAGCATATCCCATACACACACCTGTTTTTTCGGTCATTATAAAAATTGAGTGCATAACATCGCTTGAGCCATAGGTGTAATGAAGGACCATATAATCATGAACTGTCATGACTTTTTCAAAATCTGACATATCATCTGTGATATGAAGAAGAATTTCCGCCGTTGCTTCATCGAGACTTCTCTTCTTTTGGGCAATCACATCAGGATCGGTATATTCATATGTAATTTCAAAGTCATATATCTTTCCGCCTGACTGACGTGGATTTTGGATTTGGGATCCAACCCAGAAAAATTCAGGATTGTCGTGCAGAATCTGCCAGTATTTGTCAAAAAACTCCTGAGTGGGAATTTTAAAATAATCAAAAATTTTTACATATGTTGTTTTGCTTGTCCAGAGTTCCTTTAAATAATCTTCCAAAGATGCAGTCTCTGACATAAGACTGAACTCATCCTTAACATAGGTCTGGGGAAGAGTGGGGGCTTCTATGACAGATGCAACAAGAGTTGGGGTTTCATATGTATGTGCAAAAGTATTAATGGAAGCCATGGTGAAAAAAAGTGCTAAAACTAAGCAAAGACATTTTTTCAAATCGGTTCAAACCTTTCTTTTCATCTTTTGGGTAAAACCCATACACAATAATTATATCATTGCATAATATATTTGTCAAACAAATTAAAAAGATGAGTTTTTTTATAAAACAAATGGGGTGAAAATTTCATTTGAAATCTTCACCCGTTAATGTATTATTCTTTTTCAAAAGCATCTTTGCCAAGTCCGCAAGTTGGGCATACCCAATCTTCAGGAACATCTTCCCATGATGTGCCGGGTGCAATTCCTGTGTCGGGATCTCCGATTTCGGGATCATAAACATATCCGCAAGGGCAAACATATTTTTCCATTGTCTTTACCTCCTTATATATTTATATACATTATTTCTCTTTTTAAGAAATATATAACATAAATTATCAGTGATTTTGAGTACTGACATCTGTATTATATACCATGATGTTATTTTTTTCAATATATTCTTGAAAAAAATTTAAGAAGTTCAATTCTCTCTTATGATTACAAAAAATCAGTTACCTGACGGTACAGATTTTTTGTCGAGGAGAATTATTTGCAACGTTGTTGCAAATGAAGCATCCGACCGTTTTCCTCACTCGCGACGACGCGAGTATCGTCAACAGTACCCGTATGCTTCCCTCGCTGACAAAACAGTCACCCGGACTGTTTTGTTTTACCGCTCGTGCCTCCCGGAGTTCAATTCTCTCTATTCGAATGCAAAAAATCCGCTACCTGACGGTGCGAATTTTTTGTCGAGGAGAATTATTTGCAACGTTGTTGCAAATGAAGCATCCGACCGTTTTCCTCACTCGCGACGACGCGAGTATCGTCAACAGTACCCGTATGCTTCCCTCGCTGACAAAACGGTCACCCGGACCGTTTTGTTTTACCGCTCGTGCCTCTCGGAGTTCAATTCTCTCTATTCGAATGCATAAAAAATATAGCCACCTATTCAGGTGGCTATATTTTTTATGGAGTCGAGGAGAATTGAACTCCTGTCCGAAAATCCATTCACAGCGGGCTCTCCGAGCGCAGTTTGTGATCAGAATTCCCTCGGCAAAGAGTTCACAAACAAACTCTGTGCTTTGGTAGCTTCATTGTTCATGGGCATCTCAAAGCTTTGATGCCTCACGTTCACCGCAATGATGACGCTCTTATCCCAACCGCGGTAAATCGGGTAAGAACGGCCGCCTTAATTAGGCAGCGTATGCTAAATTTTTGTTAGCGTGTATTTTTAATTTAGGCTGATTTAAGCGGTGCCCGCCGCTGCTCGCTCCTGCTGCTTCAAAATCCCCGTCGAACCCTGTACGACCCCGCGTAGTTGTAATATATCAGAAAACAGGAAATTAATCTGCACAAATCATAAATGTTAAAACTCACTTGCTATTTTCTAATCTCTTTAGATAGTATATTCAAAAATTACTGCTTTGTCAATGTAATATTTTGACATTGAACAATTGCCGGCAATAAAATCCAAACTCGCCTTTGGCGAGTTTAAACATTAATGAATTCCTTGGTAATTCAATTAATGACAACGCAGTTGTCATTTCATCAGGGATAGAAAAAAAGATTCGGAATTGTCAAATCGAATGCAACCACAGGTTGCACGACAGCCCGAAGCTGTACAAAGGTACTGCGAGGGGGGTGATTTTTCAATCCGGACTTTTTTTACATCCCGGTGTAGTATGCTTCGCATCTGTATATGGGATTCCCTTTTTCAGAAAAAAGCGTCTCATATTCTGTCATAACGTTACCTTCAAACTTGCTTGCGTGGAGGTCGAGAGTGATGTTTTTAAGTCTCATGCCATAGTCAGAAAAAGAATTGAGAGAAAACTCAAAAAGAGAGCGGTTGTCGGTTTTAAAATGTATTCCGCCACCATCTTTCACAAGTTTTTCCCACAGTTTCAAAAAGTTTGCATGGGTGAGGCGGCGTTTTGCATATCCGCTTTTCGGCCATGGATCGCAGAAATTGATGTATATTACATCACATTTTGTTTTTGTGTCAAATTCTGAAAGAACACTTGCATCTCCCGGAACAAATTTAACATTTGTAAGACCTGCATTTTTCACCTTTTCTGCCGCAAGAACCAAAACATCAAGGTTTTTTTCAAACGCCACAAAGTTGATTTCGGGGTTGTTCATTGCGGTTTCCGTTACGAATTTTCCTTTTCCGCATCCAATTTCAAGGTGCAGGGGAGCATCAGAGGGAAAGATGCTTCTAAGATCGTTCTTATAATCTAAAATATTGTCAATCAAAATGTCTGAACACTCAAGAAGTCTTTCTTCTCTGTGCTTTTTTCTTCTCATTCTCATATGCTTTTTTTATCCTTTGTGAAAAATTATTTGTCGTCTTTTATAATTTCTTTAAATGATGCGGCAAGACCTGCAATTCCCTGAATTTCAGAGGGGATAATAATCTTTGTTGCCTGACCGTCAGAAAGTTTTTCGAGTGCTTCAAATCCCTTTAATGCAACAACTGCACTATCGGGGGCGGCTTCGTTGATTTTTTTGATACCCTCTGCAGTTGCAGTCTGTATGCTTAAGATTGCCTCTGCTTCACCCTCTGCTTCTCTTATGCGTGCTTCTCTTATGGCATCTGCCCTTAAGATTGCCGCTTCTTTTTCACCCTCTGCCACAAGGATTGCACTTTTCTTTTCACCCTCGGCTTTCAGAATGAGTTCTCTTCTTTCACGCTCTGCTTTCATCTGACGTTCCATGGCATCTCTTATCTGCTGAGGTGGAATGATGTTTTTGAGTTCAACTCTGTTCACCTTTATGCCCCAGGGGTCTGTTGCCTCGTCAAGAATCGCTCTCATTTTGGTGTTGATGGTGTCTCTTGATGTTAACGTTTCGTCAAGTTCAAGATCTCCTATGATGTTACGGAGAGTTGTTGCAGTAAGGTTTTCAATGGCAGAAAGAGGTCTGTCAACGCCATAGGTGAAAAGTTTTGGATCTGTTATCTGATAGAAAATGACGGTGTCTATCTGCATTGTAACATTATCTTTGGTGATAACCGGCTGAGGATCAAAATCCACAACCTGTTCTTTTAAGGAAACTGTTTTTGCAACCCTGTCAATAAAGGGCACTTTAAAATGAAAACCAACATTCCATGTTGCACGGTATGCACCGAGTCTTTCCACTATGGCTGTGTGCGCCTGAGGAATAATGCGGATTGATCTTACAATCACGATAAGGACAATTATTGCAATTACAATTAAAACTTCCATAATAAATACCTCCTGAATTATATCTTATATTTTTTCAACAACAAGTTTAACACCTGTAATTTTCACTATTTTAACTTTAGCACCCTCTAAAATATCGTCGCCGCTTTCTGATGTGGCAGACCATATTTGCCCCGAAACATTGACTTTTCCGGCAAATTTGTCATTTGTGATATCTTCTGTGACGGTTGCGATCTTTCCGATTAACATATCGGCATTTGTTGCTTCTTTTTTTCCGTTGTGATACTTTTTGATAAAGGGCCACGCAATGGCAACAGATGCACCGCTAAGAAGCACAAAGGTACATATCTGAGTGGTAACTCCGCCTCCGAGAGTTTTGGCAAGAATTGCACCAAGAGCGCCGAAGGCAAACCAGATGCTTACAAGATTTGTGGTTGATGCTTCTATAATCATCATTGCCACAATGAATACAATCCATACTGCATATTCCATAAAAATCCTCCTTATCTAACTTGTCCTGAGCCGAGAATAATATATTTATATGTTGTGAGTTCTTTTATTCCCATAGGCCCTCTTGCGTGAAGTTTCTGAGTGCTTATGCCGATTTCTGCACCAAGACCGAATTCAAATCCGTCGGTAAATCTTGTGGAGGCGTTAACATAAACTGCCGCAGAATCCACAAGGTCTAAAAATTTGTTTGCACAAGCATAATCACTTGTGACAATACATTCAGAGTGACCTGTTGAATATTTTTCAATATGAGAAATTGCTTCATCAATAGAGTCTACAATCTTCACGGAAATTATGAGAGACAAAAACTCTTTTCCAAAGTCTTCCTCTGTGGCAAGAGCGTCGCAGGGAAGAAGTTTCATTGATCTTTCGCATCCTCTGATTTCAACGCCTTTTTCTTTTAAGGCACACCCTATAACTTCAAAAAGGACAGGTGCAACATCTTTGTGAATCAAAAGGCTTTCCGCCGCATTGCAAACGGATGTACGGCTTGTTTTGGCATTTATGATAATGTCTTTTGCCATATTGACGTCTGCACTTTTGTCAACATATATGTGGCAGTTTCCCGTTCCTGTTTCGATTACGGGGACTGTTGAGTTTTCCACAACAGATTTTATAAGTCCTGCACCGCCTCTTGGAATAAGCACGTCAAGATAGTCATTCATTTTCATAAGTTTTGTGACAGTTTCTCTTGATGTGTCTTCCATAAAGCAGATTGCATCTGAGGGGATACCTGCTTTTGAAATTGCATCTCTCATAACATCTGAAAGTGCTTTGTTTGAAAAATATGCATCGCTTCCGCCTCTTAAAATCACAGCATTTGATGCTTTGAGGCAAAGAACGGCAGTATCAACAGTAACATTTGGTCTCGATTCATAAATCACTCCCGCAACACCGAGAGGAGTTCTTCTTTTGCCCACCTTGAGGCCGTTTGGAAGAGTTTCCATTGAAATAATTTCACCGATTGGATCAGGAAGGGCTGCAACTTGCTTTACGCCCTCTGCCATTTGCACAATTCTTTCTTTTGTAAGAGTGAGGCGGTCAATCATTCCTTCTGCCATCTTATTCATTTTTGCGTTTTCTATGTCTTTATTGTTTGCACAAAGTATTGCCTCTTCATTTTCCAAAAGTGCTTCTGCAATAAAAGTGAGAGCAGAGTTTTTGTCGTTTGTGCTTTTTTGTTTAAGAATCTTTGATGCATTTTTTGCCCTTTGGCAAAGAATTTCAAGACTGTCCATGAAAAATCCCCCTTTCAATAATCACTTTTGCGACCTAAATAACGTTCCGACAACTTCTCCCTCAAAAATATCATATAAAATATCGGGATCGGAGCCGTTTGCAATTATCATATCTATTCCTGCCATGTGGCATTCCTGTGCCGCGTGAAGTTTTGTTATCATTCCGCCTGTTCCTCTTGTTGTTCCGGCTCCCCCTGCAAGGGCGATTATGGAATCATCAATTTTTTCAACAACGGGAATGAGTTTTGCATTTTCATTTTCTCTCGGATCGGAATCATAAAGTCCGTCAATGTCCGAAAGTATTACCAAAAGGTCGGCTTTTGCAAGGGTTGCAACAGTTGCAGAAAGAGTGTCATTGTCGCCAAATTCAATCTGCTCTGTGCTGACTGTGTCATTTTCATTAACAATAGGCACAATTCCAAGAGAGAGAAGTTTTTCAAAAGTTGCAACGGCATTTTCGTTCCTCACAGGGTCGCTCACAACGTCTTTGGTGAGAAGAATCTGTGCAACATTATGATTGTATTCTCCGAAAAGGCGGGAATAGTAGTTCATAAGTTCGCACTGACCGATTGCGGCAAGAGCCTGTTTGTCTCTTGTACATTCAGGTCTTTTGGCAATTCCGAGTTTCCCCATGCCGATTCCGATTGCACCAGAACTAACCAAGATGACTTTCTTTCCGCTGTTTTTTATGTCGGAAAGAACCTTTACAAGTTTTTCAACTCTTCTGATGTTGATTCCGCCGCCGTCATAGGTAAGAGTGGAGGTTCCAACCTTTACAACAACGATGTCAGATGTGTTTTTAAAATTCATAATATATCACTTCCAAAAATGTCAATATGCCAAAATACCTTCACACGCATTTGTGTGAAGGTAGTGGTTGTGTGGTTTGAAATTTTGCATCAAAACAAACCCGGATTATTTTCTGAGTTCGCTTCTGCACTGTTTAACTCTGTCATTAACTGCCTTGAAATCTGCTTCAACTTTTTCTAAGATATCATCAGCAAATTTGAGGGAAGCGAGTCTGATTTCTCTTCCGTCTTTCTGTGCTTTTGCGATGATTTCATTAGCGTTTGCAACAGCCTTTTTGGTGATTTCATGTTCGTCAATGAGACCGAGGATTTTGTGTTCAACCTCTTTTACCTTTGCATCTGCCTGTTTCTGTGCATCAGAAATGATTCTTTTGCTGTCTTCTGCAATTGATTTTGCAACTCTGAGTTCGTCGGGGAGCTGAAGACTGATGTCGTTAATAAGGGACATTACCTGTTCTTTGTTAATAAGAGTTTTTTTGGCAAAAGGAATTTCAAAACCTTTGTCCACAATGTCCTCAAGTTCGCTTAAAAGTTCTATTACGTCCATCGTATGTATCCTCCTTATTGGTTTTTCTTGATTTTTTCGTAAATTTCTTCAATCATAAAATCGGGGACAAGCCCTTGGAGTTTCCCCCCGTAATTTGCAATTTCCTTAACAATGCTGGATGACAGGTAGGAATATCTTCCGTTTGTCATCAAAAACATTGTTTCGATGTCCGGTTGGAGTTGTCGGTTGGTGAGAGCCATCTGAAATTCATATTCAAAGTCGGACACCGCCCGAAGTCCTTTAATAATAATGTTTGCACCGATTCCTTTTGCAAAGTCAACCAAAAGACCTGAAAAACTTACAATTTCCACATTGTCAATATCTTTTGTTGCACGTTTTAGCCAGTCTATGCGCTCTTCCAGAGAAAACTTTGGATTTTTGGAACTGTTGGTAAGAATTGCCACATAGACCTTGTCAAATGTTTTTGATGCTCTTTTGATTATGTCCAGATGACCGTTTGTTACCGGGTCAAAACTTCCGGGATAAACTGCTGTCTTATTCACTTTGAGCCTCCAGAATGCTGATACAAACTCTGCCGTATTTTTTGCTTTTTATCAGGTTGTAATTTTGCATATTAAAATCCACACCGAAGTCTGATTCGCAAACAACGGTTGCTCCCTCATTTAAAAGAGAAAGAGAAAGGAGCATTTCGAGTGCTTCATCAAGATAACCTCCGGCATAAGGCGGATCGAGAAACACAAGGTCAAATTTTTCACTTTTTTGAGAAAGGGTTTTGAGGGCGTCTTTAAAATCAGAGCAGAAAACAAGGCTTTTGTCACCCATTCTTGCTTTTTCAATATTGCGGCGGATAACCTTCTCAGAATCACGGCTTTTGTCACAGAAAACGCAAAAAGATGCACCTCTGCTGAGAGCCTCAATTCCAAGAGATGCCGAACCTGAAAAAAGATCAAGTGCGCGTGCATCCCACACTTTGTCAAAAAGCATACTGAATATGGCTTCTTTGACAGAATCAAGAGTGGGGCGTGTGTTCTCACCTTTTGGACTTTCAAGTTTGAGTCCACGGGCTGTGCCTGAAACAACTCTCAAAACATAACACTCCTATATTAAATATACACATAACATTATATATTTTCTTTAACTCATTGTCAATAGGCAATTTTTATATATGTGTCCTGTATGATAAAATCTAATTGGTAATATTGTTATTTTTCTTAGTAGTTTGCAGATTCAATTTTTCGTGATAATTACCGTGATTGGCGGATTGTTGGGGCGGTTGAAAAAGTCGTGAACCGTCACGGTGTATTTTTTGTGGTCAAGACTTTTGAAATATTCCATAACTGCATCCTTTTCCTCTGTTCCTGAATTTTTGCCGTAATAGACGGTGACAGAGACGAATCCCTCATCAGATATGAGAGAAAGAGATTTTTCTATTGCTTCTATGCTTGTATCACTTTTGGTACATATTGAATGATCCCCTCCGGGAAGATAGCCCAAGTTGAAAAGGACACAGGAAACTTTTTCATTCACATACTTATCCATAAAAATATGAGAATCAAGAATTAATTCTGCATTTGAAATGTTTTCTTCCGAAAGTTTTTTTCCTGTTGAATCTATTGCACTTTGCTGAATATCAAAAGCATAAACTCTGCCCGTATCTCCGACTGCTTTGCACAGTTTCAGAGTATCATTTCCGTTTCCCATTGTGGCATCAACTGCGGTGTCACCGGGACAAACATAATTATTTATAAAGTATTCTGTAATATTTTGCGGTTGAAGCATTTTTATTTCTCCTTGTTTTTTCTACTTTAAATATACTATAAAGCAGGAAAAAAATCAATCAGTGAAAATGAAATGCACCTAATGGTGCATGAAATGAATTCCAAAGGAATTCATATAATGACAACTGTGTTGTCATTTCATTCGGAGAGTTTGCAGGACAAACTCTCCGCCAAACTTCAATTCATCTCATTTCAAGTGCTGAAATTATATCCTTCGTCTATTGATTTTTGATAGTATTATGGTATAATCAGTATTACAAGAACTTCCGCTCCGGTAATAAGCAAGAGATTTTTAAATAATACGGGCAGGATGATTTCATAATTATTTTAACAGAAAAGAGGTTTTGTTTATGAAAAAGTTAATTGCGATGTTGGTCATGTTTACACTGTTTATTTCTAATGGTACTGCTCTGGCAGTAAACTCTCCAAGTCTGGACTTTTTAAAGCAGAGTGCCATTGCTCGCGATGTTGAGCAAAGCGGCATGCTGGAAGTCACACTCAACGAGCCCTTCGGTCTGTTGGAACTATTGGCAGAGGAATCAAAAGAACTTTCTAACCACGTTGATATAGTAATGCTTATAGAAAGTCTGTTTGATTCAACCATGTATGTTCATTCAAAGACCAAAACAGAAAATAATGCAACGAAGAGGCTTTCGGAAACTCACATCAAGTCAGATGTTGTGTTTAAAGCCAATGATAATATGGAAGGCAATCTTAAAACAAACTATTCTTTCTGGTCAGAATTTGATTTTTCTGATGAGGAAAATCCGTATTTTGATATAATAATGACTCATCCTCTTGCGGCAAAATACATAACTTTTGGCAGTGAAGTGTTTACTCAAAACACAGAAGCAGCACCGGAGGAGTTTTCAGAATTTTTCAAAGCAATGTTTTCGCCGGAAAACATTTCGAATCAAAATGATGCAGTTATAGAATCTATGGAGAGAAACGCCCTCGTTACAGGAGGTTCAAAAAACGTTAGAATATCCTTTACCGATATGGGATTAAAAACATTTGTGGCAGACGCTATAAGCCTGGCTTTAAACGGGGCTGATGAAAGCATAATTCCACAGACGGATACCGATGCAGTAAAGGGTGTTTTATCAACAGTACCATTTTTCGGCAACGAAGCTTTGGTTATGGAGTATACACTGGACTCAAAGGGCAGAATATCCACCGAGAAAACTGTATTGAATGTGAATCTGAATATTTATGATCTTATGCTTGCATTGGAAGAGGAAGCACCCCCTGCAGAATCCGGAATCACAAGAGAAATGTGCAAACTCAACTTTACCGTTGAGTCTCAGACAAACTTTAAATATGATTCTGTAAAAATAGAAAAACCGGCTCTTGACGAAAAAAACAGTGTTGATATTTTTGAATATGAAGACCCATATTATTATGAGTATGAATATGACGATGAGTATTATGATGAGCAATATTATGATGATTATTATTCCCCCTGGTTCTATGCAGATGTTGACCAAAATTGCTTTTCGCAGGGTGAACTAAAATATGCCGGACTCAGAAGTTTTTTTGAAAGCATGGGCTATGCAGTATCCTATGATAACGGCATAATTTATGCAAAAACTGACAGCGAATATGTGAAATACAAAGGACTTTGTTTCACAGTCGGCTCGGATATTGTATATACTGACATAGCCGATGTGGGCTTGTATGTGCCGATTTTTTCAAAAGACGGGATGACCTATATTTCCGTTGCAGACTGTGAGTTTCTTGGTGGTGTAACCAAAGATGCAGTAACCTACTATTTCAGTGATAAATATGGCTACATTGAATTTGTTGATAATGAATATTTGCAAGATGGTGGGTATGAATATTAAAACCATATAGGGAGAATAATGTGAAATATGCAGAAAATATGTTGAATATTTTGATACTTGTATTGACAATGCACATATTTTGTGGCACAATGTATATACTATAATAAGGAGGTAATAAATTATGGCAACTGTAAATATGAGTATTCGCATGGATGCCGAATTAAAAAAACAAGCAGATGCGATGCTTTCCGATATGGGACTTAATATGACAACAGCTATGAATATGTTTCTAAGGCAAGTTGTCAGACAGGGTAGAATACCTTTTGAAATCGCGACAGATATCCCAAATGCAGAAACGATAGCAGCAATTAAAGAAATGGATGATATGTTAAGTGGAAAGATACCGGCTAAACGATATTCTAACACAAAAGAATTTTTTGAGGATTTGGAATCATGAAGTATCAAATAGAAATGTACCCGGTTCAAAAAAGATTATAAACTGGCTCAAAAGCGAGGTTATAATATGAACTTGTTAAAAGAAGTTATTGATATTTTGGCTAATGGGGAGCAACTTCCTGAAAAATATCTTGATCATCCACTCTTAGGAGATTATAGGGGTTCAAGAGAGTGCCATATTGAACCTGCTGGCTTTTGATTTATAGAATAGAGAAGGATTTGCTTGTTTTGGGTTTAACTTGAACAGGAACTCATAGTGATTTATTTTAACAAAAACCGATGTGGCTTTCTTCCTGCATCGGTTAAAAATTTTTGTACCTGACTTGACAAAAGTCGAATTGTGTCGAAATGTAACGAATAATATAAAAATACGAAGAAAAGAGGAATAAATAATGAGCAATCTGATTGCAAAAGAATACAAGTGCTTTGAAGATATAAAGCATATAAAGGAAGATGGAACAGAATATTGGTTTGCAAGAGAGTTGGCTATTGTTTTAGATTATAACAAATGGGAAAATTTTCATAAGGTTATAAAGCGTGCAATGATTGCTTGTGAAAATAGTGGACACAACATTACATGCGATTTTCCTGAGGTCAGGAAAATCGTAAAAGCAGGTGCGACTGAAAAACCTGTGGTAGATTATGAACTGACAAGATATGCTTGTTATTTAATTGTTCAGAACGGCGATCCGAGAAAAGAAGTTATCGCACTTGGACAAACATACTTTGCTATACAGACATACAGACAGGAAGTTGCAGACAGGTTTAATCAGCTTGATGAAGATAGCAGAAGATTAGTTGTTCGCGGAGATATAAAACAATGGAATCAGCTTCTTGCGGAAACAGCAAGAAATGCTGGAGTTATAACAAATGAAGAATTTGCAATTTTCCAAAATGCAGGTTACATGGGTCTTTATGGAGGACTTGATGTTGAAGATATCCATCAAAGAAAAGGACTTGCGGTTGGTCAGAAAATTCTTGATTATATGGGTAGCACAGAACTTATCGCCAATCTTTTCAGAATTTCACAAACTGAAGAAAAATTGAGAAAAGATAAAATTGATAATGCAGAAACTGCTACAAAAGTTCATAATACAGTTGGCAGAGAAGTTAGGAAAGCAATTGAAGAAATTGGTGGTACAATGCCTGAAGATTTACCCACTCCCGAAAAAAGTATTGCTCAAATTGAAAAAGAACAGATGCAGAGGCTTAAGAAAAAAGCAAAAGAAGGAACTTTGATGCTTGATGAATAACAATTTTAAAATTCAATAAAATAGTTTGCCGATAATAAATATTTACATATCGGGCAGGAAAATCTATTATTCCTGCGGGTTCTGATGAAAAATGTTCAAGGAAAATCAGTTGAAAAATAGGGGAAAGTTAATAGGTCCTATTATTCACTGTTCTCCTGACTTGACAAAACCATATAAAGATTTCATCAAATAGATGAAATTAATGAATAATGAAGCCGCTACGCTGATGAATATTGAATAATGAAAAATTAATGAAGAAAATCGCAAAGCGATTTTCAACCACAATTATTCATCATTCATTATTAATTATTCATTTT
>JAZQJX010000024.1:0-41141 GCA_045541875.1 Clostridia bacterium
ATTATATTGCCGTGCAAATTTTTTTGAAAAGCAAATTTGCTTTTCAAAAATGCACATGGCTTAAGAAAAGCGATAATGCTCCGCACTCCCGCCGCAGGCGGTGCGGCGAAGCCGCTTTTCTTGCTGTATAGGAAATTACGCAGAATTTAGTTCGCGAGATGAGGTGTATATCAAATTACGCTCGCGACTTGGGTGCAGGCTCAGCCTGCTTTTTTATGGGGTGATTATATGCTTAATGTTATCTGGACTGTTATTTTGATTTCTTCTTTCACATATTCATTTTTTGCAGGAACTGTTGATGAAACTGTGACATCGCTTTTGGAATCAGGGAAAACTTCTGTTGAATTTATGCTCAAAACAGGCGCTGTGATGGTTATGTGGTCAGGATTTATGGAAGTTGCAAAAAAAAGCGGGCTTACAGGTGTGATTTCACGAATTTTGTCTCCCTTTATAAGAAAAGTTTTTAAAGGAATAGGAAAAAATTCTGAAGAGGAGAACTTAATCAGCACAAATCTTGCAGCAAATATGATGGGACTTTCAAATGCGGCAACGCCCCTTGGGATGAAAGCCATGAAAAAACTTTCCGAAAAATCAGACGGAAAAACTGCAACGGATAATATGTGTATGCTTTGTATCATAAACTGTGCATCATTGCAACTCATTCCCTCAACCCTCATTGCCATGAGGTCAGCATCAGAGAGTGCATCGCCGGGAGAGATAACCGTTCCCATATGGATTGTCTCATCTCTTACTCTCATATTTGCAATCATTCTGGCAAAATTCATGGAAAGGAAAAGCGGAAAATGAAACTGTCTTCTGACCTTATAATACCCATAATGATTCTCCTGATTCTCTCTTTCGCTGTGTCAAAAAAGACAGATGTGTATTCATCTTTCACAATGGGACTCAAAGACGGTGCATCTTCATTTTTAAAAATTTGCCCTGCTCTTTTTGCACTTTTCATTTGCGTTGGTGTTTTCAGGGCATCGGGGCTTTCTGACTTTTTATGCACTTTGCTTTCGCCCGTCACTTCCTTTTTGAAATTCCCCAAAGACCTTTTGCCCTTTGCCATATTAAGACCTGTTTCAGGAAGCGGCTCCCTTGTTTTTGCTCAGGATATTTTCACAAGGTTCGGGCCTGATTCCTTTGAGGGAAGGGCAGTTTCAATAATGATGGGTTCAACGGAAACCACATTCTACACCGCCTCTGTCTATTTTGCCGCATCTGAAACGAAAAACATAAGGCACACCATAAAGTGTGCCCTGATTGCAGATGTGTTCAGTATGGCAATAAGCATACTGGTTACAAGATTATATTATTATTGACGTTTTTTGTATTCAGACGGCGTCATATTAAAGTGCTTTTTAAAGCATCTGCAAAAAGTGTTAAGGGAGCCAAAGCCTGATTCATATGCAATTTCCGTAAGACTTTTCTCACCTTTTTTAATATGCTGTGATGCATTTTCGCACCTCACCAAACCAAGAAATGTTCTGAATGGAATTTTCAAAGTATCTGAAAAAAGATGGGCAATATATGAGGGATGGTATCCGAAAACTCTGGCAATATGATTTATGGTGAGAGGCTCTCTGAATTCTGATTCTATATATGAAATGATTCTTTCGGGAAGTTCCTGATGGCTTTGGGTTTCTTTAAGAGTTAATTTTTTCAAAACCCCTGAAAGTATTATGTGCGTCCAGCCGATGAGTGAAATTTCAGAATCTGCTAAAAGAATTTTTGAAAATCCGAGCATAGTCTCTTTTGGGACATCAGATGATTTGACATATGGAATTTCACAGTTTTTTGTCACGATATCGGGACAGGACACAGACAATAGACCTGTATCGCATATGATAGATATAACTTCTGTTTCACTTTCTGAGCAGTCACTGCATTTAATGTATTCATGGACATTGCCAGGGAAAATGGCAATTATATCACCATCTGTGAGAGTATATGTTTTTTCGCCGATTTTCACCTTCTGATTTCCCTTAAGACAACATGTGATTTCGAAATAACTGTGAAAATGGGAAGGAAAATTGTAACTTTCACAAAAATGTGACAAAAAAATCCTTCTTGACTTTTTTTCAAAGTATGGGTTCATAACGATCACCTCTTTTTACATTATATCATTTTTTTATTGATAATCAAGCATATTTTGGTGAATATTTTGCAAAAAAATGCTTGCTGGTAGCATCTGTGCAGAGTTATAATCTGGGAAAAGGGAGTGATAAACTTATGTATAAAATCGAAAAATGGTCAAGAATAAATTATAATCCATGTCTGCCCCTTGGAGAAAATAACACAAAAATTACAGGGTGCAAAAAACATATTGAACTTTCCAGAAAGAGTGCACAGGAAGGAATCGTTCTTTTGAAGAATGAAGGCAATATCCTGCCTCTAAAAAAGGGGAGCAGGGTGGCAGTTTTTGGAAAAGCCCAGATTGACTATGTCAGGGGTGGTGGCGGAAGTGGAATTGTGTTCAGCGACTATGTCAGAAACATTTACGAAGCGTTAAGTATGAAAAAAGAAGGGTATGCAACTGCCTATATGTCATCTTTTTCCTGCGGTGTGGATGTGTTTGATAAACTTTCTTTATTCTATCAGGCGTATGTGGAAGAAATGTATAAAAAAGGTGCACAAAACGGAATGTTTGACGAAACAGATATCCCTGATTCGCTTTTTAACGAAGCAAAAGAATATGCAGACACTGCCATTATCACAATCTGCCGTTATTCAACAGAGGGAGAAGACAGAAAAAATGACGGCAATGACGATTATTTTTACCTGAGCAAAAATGAAAAAACAATGGTAGATAAGGTGTGTGGCAGTTTTGAAAATGTTATTGTCTTAATAAATTCAGGTGCAATCATAGACACTTCATGGTTTTATGATAATAAAAAAATAAAAGCCGCACTCTTCATATGTCAGGGCGGAATGGAAGGCGGATCTGCTGTAGCAGATGTTCTTGTGGGTGATGTTACACCATCGGGAAAACTTGTTGACACCTGTGCAAAAAAACTTGAATACTATCCGTCAACCGAGGGTTTTCATGAGTCGGAAGAATACGTAAAATACACCGAGGATATTTTTGTGGGATACCGCTATTTTGAAACAATTCCGAATATGAAAGAAAAAGTTGTCTATCCTTTTGGTTTTGGTTTGTCTTACACGGAATTTGAGATTAAGAATGTTAATGCAACAATTCTTGATGATGATGTTTTTGTAAAAGCAGAGGTTACAAACATTGGAAAATATGACGGAAAAGAAGTTGTTCAGGTATACTACAGTGCACCAAGGGGCAAAATCACAAAACCTGCCATAGAACTTTGTGCCTTTAAAAAAACCAAACTCATTCGTCCCGGAGACTCAGAAACACTTATTATGAATTTCAAATTGAAAGATATGGCTTCATATGATGATGTGGGAGATATCGAAAAATCCTGTTACATACTTGAAAAAGGAAAATACAGACTCTATGTGGGCAATTCCATCCGTAACACAAAAGAGATCGAATTTGATTTTTCGCCCGAAGATAATATCATCACTGAAAAACTTTCCCAATATTGCACTCCTGAAAATCTTGGAAAAAGACTGACAGAAAACGGAGAGTATGTTAAAGTTCCCGACAGCATATATAAACCGAAAACTTTCAGATGTGAATATGAAAACAAGTATATTCCGTTTGACGAAAAATATATGATTTCAGATGTTTCAGAGGGGAAAATAACTCTTGATGAATTTATCTCTCAGATAGAAACGGAAAAACTTTTTGAGCTCACATATGGCAAGCCAAACAGAGGTGTTGCAAACACTGATGGCATGGGCGATATGAAAGAATTTTCAATTCCTGCTCCCATGACTGCAGACGGACCTGCAGGGGTAAGAATAAACCCTGAAACGGGAGTAAGGACAACTGCCTTCCCTGTTGCAACAATGCTTGCCTGCACTTGGGACACAGACCTTGTAGAGGAAATCGGACGCTCAGGTGCACTTGAGATGAAAGAAAATAATCTGTCAATGTGGCTCACTCCCGCCCTTAACATTCACAGAAGTCCTCTTTGCGGAAGAAACTTTGAATACTATTCAGAAGACCCCCTCATTTCCGGAAAAATGGCAGCAGCTATGGTCAGAGGAATTCAGTCGGAAAATATTGTTGCTACACCAAAGCATTTTGCCTGCAACAACAAAGAAACAAACAGACGGCATTCAAGTTCTGTTGTATCAGAAAGAGCACTTCGTGAAATATATTTGAAGGGATTTGAAATCTGCGTTAAAGAGTCTGATCCAAGACTCATTATGACATCATATAATCTTGTAAATGGAGTATATCCGTCAGAAAATCCTGAACTTCTTGAGGGTATTTTGAGAAGAGAATGGGGATTTTCGGGACTTGTCACAACAGACTGGTGTAACTCAGCAGATAAGGAAAAAGAAATTGTTGCAGGAAATGACATTCGTATGCCAATTCTTGAATATGAAAACAGAGAAAAGTGTGTGAAAGCAATAAAAGACGGAAAATTGCGAAATGAAATTGCAATATGTGTAAAACGATTGCTGAAACTTATTTTGTGGCTGGAATAATAAAAAGCCCCTTGCACAGTAAGAGTTCAAACTTAATGTGCAGGGGCTTTTCACATTTGCTTAGAATGTTTGGCGACAAATTCGCGCGCGCTTTTGTGTGAATTCCACACGTCCGATCAAAAGAATTGCACAAATCCTTATTTGCTTCGGGTAGTTTACCTTTCACCTCCACAAATTTTTGCAAATAAAAAAGGTGCATCAATATGAACTGACACACCCGAAAAATGCATAGCTCATATTGCTGCGACACAATTTCATATACGATATTTGGTATCAAAGTATGTGAAAAAGAGCATGCATTTTTACCAGAGTAAAATACATACAGTAATACCAAAAATCCTATAAAATTATGTCGCACCTAAAGTATATCACAAAATTTTGGATTATGCAAGTTATCATGAAAATCATATTTATCTAATTGCTCAATCCTAATTGGTAGAATCAAGCAATGAATTATTAATATTAACTTATTTTTTCTGCAAAGATTTCTTTGGGAAAGTTTAAATAGTTCGCCATAAAATAATCATCTCCAGTTATACTTACTGAGTGAATATAAGCCACACCTTTGGTATTTTCAAAATCGACTGTTTCCATACAGAGAAAGCAGTTGATAAGATTGAGACAATAAAATTATTCTTCGTAATATTCACAACCTGTGATAACAAAATGTGGCTTTTCATTATTACCAACCTCAAAAAATCTCCAGCATTCTTCATCTTCATTTGTGTCAATAAACACTTCGATACAAAAATCGTTCGATAAAACTATTTTTAGGTCTCCAATTTCATTTATAATGATATCTTGCACCAACAAATCCATATCGTTAAAAGAATTCTTTTGTTCGTCAAATTTATTATTTCCCTCTGCATCCCATTGAAAATTATCCTCATCAAAATTTTCTTTTTGTATTTGTGAATTAGGTCTAAACATATCATCCTTTGATAATACAATTTTCCCCTGGTGTGTTATTCGGAAAAACCCATCAATATGGACTGCATATTTTGATGCCACGGTTTCTTGCAAATCCAATTTGCCACTTTTTGTTTTATAAGCAACTTCGCCGATAACTGGAATTGCACCATAGCGCTAAGTCCTTTTCCTGCACCCATTAAGCAGTCACCTGCTTTCTGGACTTTGAAAGCAGGTGAGAGAATAAGACATTAATTAATTTTATGTTTTCCTACCATGATTTTGTCAGGAAAATTATGATAATTTACGCAGAAAAAATTATCTTCTGTTATGAAAACGGGCGGGTTACCAGATATACAAATAGTTTCAAAAACAAAAGTAGTGAATTCCTCATATCCTATTTCATTTTCTTCATACTCATTTTCATCTTCAAAACATGTGTCAAATCTAGCGGTTATTGTTTCTCCTTCGCTCCATACTAATGTCATTTCTTCTATATCGAATTCATCTAGGTTTTTTAAAAAATTGCCAATAATTGTTCCTTCTTTTTCATTTAAAAACATAACTATTTCCTCCAATTAATAGGTCTGGCAGGCACTATATGTGCTCCGTCTTTTGAATATCTAATAGTACCTACAGTGGTATCATAAGCTTTACCAGTTACTTCGTCAACATATTTTCCAATAACTTTTTTAAAATTGACTCGTTCCGAGGTCGAATTTATTCTCTGTCCAGTGCCACTATATTTTTTTATCAGTTGTTGTGCATCAGATACAGAACCAGAAAAAATACTCCTTCCTTTTTTATAATTATTGTGGTCAACGATGTGCTTTCCTTGTCTACCTGAATGAAGTTTTTTCGTAAATTTAGTAAAATCCGAAGTTTTATCTATAGCCTTCACAGTATCCACTGCTTTATCAGCCATCTTAGCAAGTTTTGTCGTGTCTGCAACTTCGCCGATAACTGGAATTGCACCAATAGCGCTAAGTCCTGCTGAAACAAAATCTCCTCTTGCAAGGTCGACAGGTATTGATGCCAGATTAGTAAAAGTATCTAATCCGGGAATAAGTGATGCAGCGGTCAAAAGGTTGCTTAAATCATCTAAACTTAGAGATTTACTGCCTATGGTATTACCAAAATTTCCTGATTTTCCTCCCCCCATTAAGCAGTCACCTGCTTTCTGGACTTTGAAAACTCACTTTCAAAGGCTATGATGTTGATACCCATATCCTTATAGGGTTTGAAAATATTGTCAGGTGCACTGCCATAAACTATTATGGTTTTAGGTGACAACCTTTGCACCATTTGAGCCAAGCCTATATTGAAGAATATTTTATCCTCTTTGCGTTTGATACAACCATGTGTGCCAACTGCGACAGTTTTATTTTCTTCCACTCCGTCAAAGCAGAAAGAAAAAGTTCTCTCATCACCAAATCTCACGTTAGGAATAACTTCAATTCCATTATTATGTAGCCAAACAGTTATTGCTCTGCCGCGATACGTATTCCACATCTGCATAACGAGCGGCATGTTTCGGTAAAGACTAAAATCCGGTGAAATAACACCTTTAAATTTCTTCAACTTGTCCAAATACTGTTTTGGATTATTCCACAATCTTTCAAACTTTCTGTCGTGTTCATAAAATACAACCCAACAGTCGAAATCCGACCATGAATTTGACATTGCTTTTGAAAATGTAACAATCTTTTCAGGCAGTTCATCGCTTGTTTTTATTACAGGCAATTCAATATAGCCGTCAAAAGACGCATTATCAACAAGAAATGCATGAAACACATCATAATTGTCATTGAATTGTTTGCTTGTCATTTATTATATCTCCTTTTAAGTGTTTTGTAAACGATTATCAGATATAATAATTAAAACAAATTTTCAAAAAGTTTTCTGATGATTTCGGAGAAAAACAAAATCATGCGGAAATCTGCTGAAATAAGGGGTGAAGAGATGCACTGTATAAAAAAATTGACAATATATACCAATGAAAATACAAACGGGTTGCCTCTTTAATAACTATGTAAAAATTGTCCATTTCAAAAATAAATCGGTGTAAAAACATGGTTTTTACACCGATTTATTTGTTTTAATATTAAAATTTCAAAATTACTGTTCTTTCATTTTTTCTTCAAGACGAGCCTTTATAACCATAGGATCACCTGCACCTTTGAGTTCTTTCATACAAGCACCGAAAAGTGCCTGAATAGCCTTGGTTTTTCCGCCTTTGAAATCTGCTACCGCCTGGGGATTTGCCTTGATTGCTTCATCTATCACAGAATCAATCATAGATGTGTCAACCTTTTTGTCAAGACCGTTTTCTTTGCAGAATTTTTCAGGATCTGCACCGTCTTCAATTACGGCAATCAGAATTTTCTTTCCTGAAATACGGTTAACTGTGCCGCTTTCAACCATTTTGATGATTGTTGCAAGGTCTTTTGAAGAAACAGAAAGGTCAGAAAGGGTTTTTCCGTCTTTTCTTAAGATTCCTGCACAGTCTGTCAGAATCCAGATTGCAGTATCTTTGGGATTTGCGCCAAGTGCAATGGTGTCATCAAGAAGTTTTGTGAGTTTTTGGCTTGAGAGAATCATTTCAATTTCTTCTTCTCCGATTCCTGCCGCCATATATTCTTCTGCTTTTTCATCCACTGCGGCGGGCTTATTTGCTTTTATTTCTTCGAGCCATTCATCATCAATGATAATCGGCATAAGGTTTGCATCGGGGAAATAGCGGTAATCCGCCTCGGTTTCCTTGTTACGCATTGCAAAGGTTTTTCCGCTTGCATCATCATAACGTCTTGTTTCCTGAACAAGTTCTTCCGTTTCAAATTCGATAGCATCAATGTGACGCTGGGATTCATAGTGGATTGCTTTTTCAATTGCCTCAAAGGAACTCATATTTTTGATTTCAGTACGTACACCGAATTCTTCGCTTCCCTCGGGGCGAACAGAGATGTTAACATCACATCTCATTGCACCTTCCTCACATTCCGAAATTCCGCCCGAGCGGAACATTGATTTGAGTTTGTTGAGATAGGTTACAACTTCCTGGGCACTTCTGAAGTCAGGCTGAGTTACAATTTCGATGAGAGGCACACTTGTACGGTTGAAATCCACATAGGAATGGTTTCCGCCGTGAACAAGTTTCCCTGCATCTTCTTCCATATGAATCTGCTTGATTCTGATATCTCTTGTACCATCAGAGGTTTTAACGCTGACACATCCGTTTGTGCATATGGGGTGATTGAGTTGAGTGATCTGATAAGCACAGGGGAGGTCAGGATAATAGTAGTTTTTCTTGTCAAATGTTGTATAACGGCTGATTTCGCAGTTAAGCATAAGACCTGCTGTTACTGCAAGTTCAACAACACGTTTGTTCATAACAGGGAGCATTCCGGGCATACCTGAGCATGCAGGACAAACACAGTCGTTTGGTTCATTTGCCGCTGAATGTCCTCCGCAGGAACAAAATATCTTTGATTTTGTGTCGAGTTCCACGTGAGTTTCAAGGCCGATGACGAGTTCGTAATTCATATTTATTCACCCTTCCTTTCCACACAACAAGATAAACTCAGAAGTGTGCTTTCATCAAAATGCTTTCCTAAAAATTGCAATTTTCCTGTAGAAAGTGCAGGAATACCTATAAGGTTTGCAACAGATGTGAAAATGCTTTCTTTGTACACCTTTTCAAATGCATCCTTTATGTCATAGGCTTCATAGGAAGATTTTTTGCAAACAGGTGTCACAATTGCATCATATGATGAAAGAATCTTTTCAAATTCCTCTTTTACAACACGGCGCACTCTTAAGGATTTGTCATAAAGGTCCTTATATTTTGCCTTGGAAAGGCAGTCTGAACCGTAGAGAATAACCGCTTTTGTAAGGAAGTTGAAACCTTCTGTTCTGGAATTTACATAAAGTTCGTCAATGTTTCTGTATTCTTTTGCTCTGTGCCCGTATTTAACACCGTCATATCTTGACACATTGTTGCAGGTCTCTGCACACATAAGTATCTGCCATGCTGTGTTTGCAGCTTCAAAAATTGAAGACGAAATTTCTTCAATCTGAACACCCTTGTTTTTGAGAGCAAGAACGGATGAGTCAATTTCTTTTTTGACATCTTCATCTGCCATGTCATAGAGTTCTTTTATGATGCACACCTTCATTTTTGATGTGTCTTTATTGAAAGAATAGTCATATTTTTCATCGGGAAGACTTGTTCCGTCTTTTGAATCATGACCTGCAATTACTGACATGATTTCCGAAATATCAGATGCAGAAGATGCATACACACCAAGTTGTTCACCTGATGCTGCACAGGAAATTATACCATATCTTGAAACTGTTCCGTAGGTGGGTTTAAGAAAGGAAACACCTGAAAGAGAAGCGCATCTTCTTGGGGAACCGTTCATGTCAACTGCAAGACCGGCTTTAACTTCACCTGTCAAAACAGCCTCTGCCAGAGCGCCTTTAAGAGTGCCTGACTGAGTGTTATAGTATGAAAACTCACCCACAAGGTCAAGGCCAAATTCACCAACATGGGTTTTGCCTGCAATTTCGTATCCCTTTTCTTCAAGACGTGTAACTGCTTCAGCACTGAAAAGAGGTTTGAAACCTTCAAGCATTTTTGATCCTGCAGATGACGGAGCATCTTTTATAAGGATTGTATCGTCAACGGCAATTTTGCCGCCTTTTTTCATTTCATAAAAATAATTCATTTTGCACACCTCACTTTACAAGTCTTGGCACTTGCCATGAATCATCGCTTCGCTCAGGAGCACCGGAGAGAAGACTCTCTCTTGAAAAGTCCTGACGTCTTTCGTCTTCGCGAAGCACATTTGTCATTGGCATAACGTGTACCATCTGTTCAACATTTTCTGTGTCGACATTTTTGAGGATTTCCTCATTTTCTTTCATGGAAGAGAAAATGTTTTGCATAATTTCTTCTTCTTCATCTGTGAGGGAAATCTGGTTGAGTTGTTGTGCATTTGAGAAAGTTGAGCGTTTTCCCGAAGTCTTTTTGGATGACGAAGTCGGAACACTTCTTTGGGCAAGAGCGTTTGTGCTTCCAAGAAGGTGAACATCTTCAAGTTGCTGATTTGTAACTTCGCCGGGAGCACCAAGGAGAAGGTCCTGAGCATTTCCGTTTAAGGGGAATGCAATAACGTCGAGAATTTTTTCTTCATCGGTGAGAAGCATTACCATACGGTCAATGCCCGGTGCCATACCTGCGTGGGGAGGAGCACCATACTGAAATGCACTGTAGAGAGCATTGAAGCGTTTTTTGAGTTCTGATTCATCATAGCCTGCAATTTCAAAGGCTTTTTTCATAACATCAATATCGTGGTTACGGACAGCACCTGATGCAAGTTCAATGCCGTTGCCCACAAGGTCATACTGATATGCCAGAACTTCTTCAGGTTTTTTGGTTAAAAGTGCTTCCATTCCGCCCTGAGGCATTGAGAATGGGTTATGTGTAAAGATTGTCTCGCCTGTTTCTTCGTCTTCTTCAAACATGGGGAAGTCAACAACGAAGCAGAATTCAAATGCATCATCTTTTATAAGGTCAAGTTGTTCTTTCTTTGCAAGCCATGTACGGATGAGACCTGCTTTTTTCTCTGTGTCATTTTTCTTGTCATCACAGATAAAGAACAGGGTTTCTTCTTCCTTAACACCTGTGATGTCTATAATTTCCTTTTTCTGACTGTCAGATAAGAATTTCGCAATAGGACCTATGAATTCGCCGTCTTTTAAGGTGATATATCCAAGACCGCCAAGTCCCACTTCCATGGATGTTGCATATTTAAGAGAGTCTTCAAAGAATTTCTTTGATTTACCTTTGCAGTTTGCCACAATACCTCTAACAGGTCTTCCTTTGAATGCAGGGAAATCCACACCTGCAAAAAAGTCAGTCAGGTCACAGATGATGAGGGGGTTTCTGAGGTCAGGCTTATCGGAGCCGTATTTCATCATGGACTCAGCATATGTTATACGGCGGAAAGGTTTTTCTGTGATTCTTTTATCGGAGAAAGTTTTGAAAGTGTCATAGATAACATCTTCGCAAACTTCCAGAACATCTTCCTGAGTTGCAAAAGCCATTTCAAAGTCAAGTTGATAAAATTCTCCCGGTGATCTGTCTGCTCTTGCATCTTCATCACGGAAACAGGGAGCAACCTGAAAATATCTGTCAAATCCTGACACCATCAGAAGCTGTTTGAACTGCTGGGGTGCCTGAGGAAGTGCATAGAACTTTCCAGGGTGCTTACGGCTGGGAACAAGAAAATCTCTTGCACCCTCAGGGGAAGATGCAGTAAGAATCGGAGTCTGCATTTCCAGAAAGTCCTTTTCTTCCATCTTGTTTCTCAAATGTTTTATAATCTTTGAACGCATAACAAGGTTGTTGTGGTTTTTGGGATTACGAAGGTCAAGATAGCGGTATTTGAGACGGAGTTCGTCTTTGCTCATTCTTGATGCTCTCACATCAAAGGGGAGCATATTCTTGCTTTTTCCAAGGATTTTAAGATCGCTTGCTACAAGTTCGACATATCCTGTGTCAATTTTTTCATTAACCGTTTCTGCATCTCTTTTTCTGACGGTACCTTCAACTGAAATTACAGTTTCTCTGTTTACGTCTTTAATCAATTCTTCATTGTGGCAAACCACCTGTGTAACACCCGTATAGTCACGGATGTCAATGAAGATAACACCACCGTGGTCACGGACAACATCAACCCAGCCTGCAAGTTGGACTGTTTTTCCTATGTGACTGTCACGGATGTCGTTACAAAATAGCGTTCTGTACATATGACATACCTCCTGTATTCTTCCCGGTATAAAAATAGTCCCGGGAATATGAAAATATTCCCGGGACGAGTAAATAAAGTTACCCGCGGTGCCACCCGCATTGATGCATAAAGCATCCTCTTTTTTATTAATACTATGGTACTTCAGAGTGTTCCCAAGCTTACTACTCATCTCAAGTGCGCTTCCAGTCGCCGACGCACTCTCCCTATCAGACTTTCCACAAAAGCCGAGTCTCCGATAGAATTATACCAAAATCCAAAAATCTTGTCAATGGTATTTTGACTAATAAATACCATAATATTCAGATACATTTTTATTCAAAATCAAAAAAATGTAACCTGACTGCTTTCGGGCAGACCTTTCAGAACGCCCGAATTTTTCAAAACTTCAATTACGGTTTTGGTAACTTTTGAACGTTGCTGCAAATCTTCAATTGAAGTAAACACTTCATCCTGTCTTGCCGCCTCTATTGCCTTTGCCGCATTTGTGCCAAGGTTTGGAAGGGCATTGAGGGGAGGAAGAAGACCTTCGTCTGTGGGGATGAACTTGAATGAATGGGATTTGTACAGGTCAACGGGAAGGAATTTAATTCCTCTTGCATACATTTCGTTGCACACTTCCATAATGGTGATAACGTTTTTCTCCTTGTCACTCATTTCATTTCCCTTTGCCTCAATTGCGCGCTTGTTCTCAAGTAGTGCCGCTTTTCCTCCGCCCATAAGGGTGTAGTCAAAGTCATCTGCTCTGACAGAAAAATAGGTGGCATAGAAAGCCATGGGATAATGCACCTTACAATAGGCTATGCGATATGCCATGGTAACATATGCAACGGCGTGGGCTTTGGGGAACATATACTTAATCTTTTTGCAGGAAAGAATGTACCAGTCGGGAATTTTGTTTTCCTTCATAAGTTCTTCCATCTCAGGTGTGAGACCTTTTCCCTTACGGACACTTTCCATAATCTTAAATGCCATATCATTGGGCAGACCATGGTTTATGAGGTATATCATAATATCGTCACGGGTACAGATGGCTTTGCTAAGGGTGGTTGTTCCGCTTTTTATAAGATCCTGTGCGTTGTTCAGCCAAACGTCTGTTCCGTGGGAAAGCCCTGAAATTCTTACAAGTTCCGAAAAGGTGGTTGGTTTGGTGTCTAAAAGCATCTGTCTTACAAACTTTGTACCAAATTCGGGAACTGCATATGTACCTACTTCAGACTCAATATCTTCAGGTGTGACTCCAAGTGCATGGGTGCCCGAGAAAAGACTCATTGTTTCGGGATCGCCCATAGGAATCTTTGTGAGATCCTCTCCCGTCAGGTCTTCAAGCATTCTTATAACAGTGGGATCGTCGTGTCCGAGTATATCGAGTTTAAGAAGGTTCTGGTCAATTGAATGGTAGTCAAAGTGAAGAGTGATGATGTCACTTTTCACATCATCTGCAGGGTGCTGAATGGGAGAAAATTCGTGTACATCACGCTCTGTGGGAACAACAATGATTCCACCGGGGTGCTGACCTGTTGTTCTCTTAACCCCTGTGCATCCTCTCACAAGTCTTTCTGCTTGGGCATTTGATATGTACTGACCTCTTTCGTCATAATACTTTTTAACATAGCCGTAAGCGGTCTTATCTGCAACTGTTCCAACAGTACCCGCTCTGAAAACATGACCTGTGCCAAAAAGTTCTTCAACATATTTATGTGCCACACCCTGATAATCGCCTGAGAAGTTAAGGTCAATATCAGGTTCTTTGTTTCCGGAAAATCCAAGGAATGTTTCAAAGGGAATATCCTGTCCGTCTGCAATCATAGCCTCGCCGCACTCAGGACAGTTTTTAGGCGGAAGATCATATCCGCTTCCCACTTCTTCGCTTGAGAGAAATTTGCTGTATTTGCATTTCGGGCAGACATAGTGAGGCTTTAGAGAGTTAACCTCTGTAATGCCCGACAAAAAGGCAACAAATGATGAGCCGACAGAGCCTCTGGAACCTACAAGATATCCGTCTGAAAGGGATTTTGCAACAAGTTTTTGTGCAATGATATAAAGCACAGAATAGCCGTTGTTGATGATGGAGTTTAGTTCAACATCCATTCTGTCTTTTACAAGTTGGGGCATATTCTCGCCGTAAATGCTTATTGCCTTGTCATAGGTAAGTTTTCTTAAAAGCTCGTCAGAACCCTCAATTACAGGCGGTGCCTTGTCAGGGGGGACAGGGTTTATTTTTTCTGTCATTTCAGCAATTTTGTTGGTGTTTTCAACAACCACTTCATAGGCAAGGTCTTCGCCTAAATATTCAAATTCCTTGAGCATTTCATCTGTTGTTCTGAAATACAAAGGTGGCTGATTGTCTGCATCGGTATACCCCTGACCTGCCATAAGGATACGGCGGAAGATTTCATCTTCGGGATTCATAAAGTGAACATCGCAGGTTGCAACAGTCATTTTGCCGTATTTTTTGCCTAGTTCAATTATCAGACGGTTGATATATTTGAGGTCTTCAACGGAAGAAAGAGTCTGATTTTCCAAAAGGAACTGATTGTTGCCGAGGGGCTGAATTTCAAGATAGTCATAAAAATCTATGATTTTTTCAAGTTCGTCATAATCGGGATTGTAGGGGCTTTTTAAAATTTCTCTGTAAAGTTCCCCCGCTTCGCAGGCAGAACCTATGATGAGGCCCTCTCTTTTTGACTGAAGCAAACTTTTGGGGATTCTCGGTTTTTTGTAGAAATAGTCAAGACAGGAACGTGAGGTGAGTTCGTAGAGGTTTCTCAGTCCCACAAGGTTTTTCACAAGGATAATGCAATGGTAGTATTTAAGAGATTTTAAATCCATGTCGCCTGAAAGGGCGGAATTAAAAGATGATATGGAAGTAATTTCCTTTTCATCTAAAATCTCAAACATTTTGAGAAGTATCCTCGCAGTTGCCTCTGCATCATCGCAGGCTCTGTGATGATTTTCCAGACTCACGCCAAAGTGCTTGCAAAGGGTGTCGAGTTTGTGATTTTTTGTGTCTTTCACAAGACTCCTTGCAAGACCGAGAGTGTCAAGACAGGCAAAGGGGTAGTCAAGGGAAAGCCTTTTTGCATTGGTTTTTATAAAGGATGTGTCAAAGGATGCATTGTGTGCAACCAGAACACTTCCTTTTGCAAACTCAAAGAACCTTTCTAAAACTTTGTCAATGGTATCTGCATCTTTTACCATTGAATCATCAATTCCCGTAAGTTCAGTAATCTTTTGAGGAATGGGAACTTCGGGATTTACAAAGGCATTGAAAGTGTCGAGAATTTCTCTTCCTTTAACTTTTACTGCACCAATTTCAATGATTCTGTCATTTTCAGCGCTGAAGCCTGTGGTTTCAATGTCAAACACCACAAATTCAGAGTCAAGATTTGCATCTGTTTGTCCGAAAACCATTGAGGCTGTGTCGTTTATGAGGTAGCACTCCATACCATAGATAACTTTTATGTCGCTTTTTTCTGCGGCGTGCATTGCATCGGGGAAAGCCTGAACATTTCCATGGTCTGTGATGGCAATGGCTTTGTGTCCCCATTTTATGGCTTGTTTAACCAGAGTTTTAGCATCCGTCATAGCATCCATCTGACTCATTTTGGTGTGCATATGAAGTTCAACCCTTTTTTCTCTTGCATTGTCAGAGCGTGAGGGCATTTTGTCTTCCATAATGTGATTTACCATTATGGTATTTTCTTTTTTGAAGTTGTCATATTGAACTTTACCTTTGATTTTAACGCAGACACCGTCTTTCATTCTGCCTTTTATGAGAGCAAACTGCTTTTTGGTCAAAAAACATTTTGCACTGTAGGCAGATTTTGTGTCGGCAATAAAAAATGTTAAAAGCATTTTTTCATTTCTGAGTTCCCTTGAATCAGGATTCATAACAACACCTTTAACGGTGATGTCGCCCGTTTCATCAGATGAAATTTCAGATATGGGAACAGGATCGTCTTTTATAAATTTTCCAAGAATTATATCTGACGGTTCATCTGAAGATGAGTCTTTTTCCTTTTTTTCTTCCGTAACAGGTTTAATTTCAGGGAGTTTCTGAAGGGTTTTTTCCATCAGGTGTTCAATTTTCTCTTCATCTTTTTCGTCAAGGAAAACAAATTCTGCATTGCATCCGAGTTGTGCGCTGACAAGTCTTTTGAGCATTTCTTCGCATTTTGTGGCATCAAGCATCTGAGTGCCGTATTTGCAGTGAATTGTAAATGTCCCGTTTTCATAATCTGCACTGCTGTCCTGAAAAAGATGTCGGACACCGGGGATGAGTTCGTTAACATAAAAAATCAGGTTTGAATAGTAAAGGTCGGTGTCTATAGTATCCAAAGTAAGATTTTGATATTTAACTTTAAGAATAAATTTTGAAAGACTGAATTTTGATTGAACCAATGATTTAAAATCTTCTATAACCTTGTAGGGAATGAGAGATTCCGAAAGAAGAGTTACAGACATTGTTCTTTCATTTGAATTTGCCTCGGATGAATATATGTATAGTGAAGAAAGTTCTGACGGGATGTCAGTACCTTTGAATATATCTTCAAGTTTAATGCTTGTTGGTGACATTTTCTTAACCTCACATTTTTTCTATTTCTTCTATAAGTTCAGAAAGTAAGAATTCTTCTTTGACTTTTTTCACAATCTGACCTTTTTTGAAAATCAGGCCTTCACCCTTGCCTCCTGCAATTCCGATGTCTGCTTCTCTTGCCTCTCCGGGACCGTTCACCACGCATCCCATAACGGCAACCGTAATGGGTTTTGAAACCTTTTGAAGATACTTTTCAACCTCGTTTGCAAGACCGATAAGGTCAATACTTGTTCTTGCGCAGGTTGGGCAGGACACAAGTTTTGCACCGAGCCTGCGAATTTCAAGGGCAGATAAAATTTCTTTTGCAACCAAAACTTCTTTTTCAACATCATCGGTGAGAGACACTCTTATGGTATCGCCGATTCCGTCTTTTAAAAGTGAGCCGATTCCTATGGCAGATTTAACTGTTCCTCCAAGAAATGTTCCTGCCTCTGTAACTCCAAGGTGGAGAGGATAGTCAAAGGTTTTGCTCATGAGTCTGTAGGCATCTATGGTCATTGGAACGGAACTTGATTTTAAGGAAATTACAATATCGTCAAAGTCATAGCGGTTAAGCATATCAATATGTTTTTTTGCACTCTCAACCATTCCTTCAGGAGTTGGATGAGAATACTTTTCAAGGATTCCCTTTTCAATAGAGCCTGAATTAACGCCGATTCTTATGGGAATATTTTTTGCTTTTGCCATTTTTGCGACAGCCTTAACCCCCTCTTCCGAGCCGATGTTTCCGGGATTTATTCTCACTTTGTCAATTCCTCTCTCCATTGCCTCTATAGCAAGACGGTAGTCAAAGTGAATGTCTGCAACTATGGGGATGTGAATATTCTCTTTTATTTTCTCAATGGCTGCAGCACTTTCCATATCGGGAACTGCCACTCTCACAATTTCGCATCCTGCCTTTTCAAGGGAAAGAATCTGCTCTGTGCATTTTTTAACATCAGATGTTTTCACATTGCACATAGACTGGATTTTAACTTCTTCTCCGCCGCCGATAAATGTATTTCCGATTTTGATTTTTTTAGACATAATATCATTTCCGTTCTTCATAATTATACAAAATATATTATACTAAAAATCAAAAGGTTTTTCAAGTACAATAAATGTATTTTTATTTTGTCGGGCTGTCGTTGGATGGTACTTTGACGGTTAGCGAGGTGACAGATGTGTCTGTTATGCTATACATTCCATTTTCATCTTTGTTGTATTTAAAATATAAGTAATGTAGTTCTATTTCATCGTCACCTATATATATGGGATTATTGGCAAAAGCACAGTTATTGTTTTTTTCATCATATGGCATTACACAAGTTGCATATAAAGTGATTTTCTTTGGGAGTTTTCCTTTGAAATTGAATATTTTCCACCATTTTTCCCCTGATTTACTTCTTAAAAGTTGTTGAATGAATACAGCATATTTTATTGCCTGTTTGATAACTTTTTCCGGGCTTTCACTGGCTTTGTTCTCATCTTTGAGTTCCATTATGTTTAAGTGTGTTTTACCTGATTTGCTTTTTGTTCTTGTAAACAAGTCAATTCCGCCGCCGAACCGGCCTGAATAGGTGACACCATCGTGGCTTGCGGATAAAGGCGTTGTCATTGAAAACCTGACATTGCCAATAGTTATTGGCTGAATTCCTCTGAAAAACTTTTTATTTCTCTTCTTACACATTTCTGATAATATCAGGCTCTCAAACAGATGTTCCTTGTTACTTTTCTTTTCCTGTTTATAATTTTGAAAGTATTTCCTGAATTTTTCGGCATCTTTAGATTTCCATTCTGCATTATTTAATGTAATATCACACCCGAAGTCTCTCATGTTATTTTTTGCAATTTCACTATTAGTTGAAATGCGTAATTGTTCCTTGTCTATATCCACAGTTAACTTTGCTATTTCCTGACCGACATATCTTAATGAATACTGGACTTTCGTACCTTTAATTGGTGACTTAATTGCATTTCCTGTCGAAATGTATACACCAAATGGTTTTCTTACATGAAAAAATTTTTTTGCTTTTTCAAATTTGCTGCGCTCCGAATTTTTTATAATAGAATCAGCATATCCATCAAATCTGGGTTCCCACTCGTCTTTGTTTATCTGTATCAAATCCAAAGTTTTTAAAACTAAATCTTTCATAATATTTATTCCTCCAGAATTATTATTTCTTTGTCGTCAGCAAGTATAACTTTTCTGTGCCCTGCAAACTTTAAAAATGTTTCCGGTACCTCAGTATGCATGGGAATTATCATATCAGGATTAACGGTGTTGATAACCATTTTAATTGCATTTTCATCTGCATGACCGCTTGTGTGCATATCAAGTCTTTTATATCCGTCAAGGAATTCTTTTGTACTATCTTGCTCAAGGTATCCTTTCCACATTGAATATATGACAACAGGATTTTTATCCTTATATATTTCCATGATTCTTTTGTGTTCAGGATTTGTGCATCTGACGAACATACAAAAACCGCTTTCGTTCATTTTATCATCCAGATTTTCATCATAATAAACAGCTTTTTTAAATTTATATAGCCTACTCTTATCTTTTGCATAATCTCTGATATACTCAATTACGGATAATTGATACTTGTCGCAGATACAATATTTCCCTTCTGGGATTACTGAACATACTCCGGCAAGTCTGTCTATGTTTGTTGATGAGCATACAACAAAGACATATTTATTTTTCTCAATGATAGTTTTAATCCTGCTTTTTAGAGCAATTTCTGTTTCAAATCTATCTTTCGTTCTGCTAAGAGTGGTCCCCTCGCAAACAAGTGCGTCAACCTTTTTTACATATTTTTCTAAAGTAGGTTTAACACCTTTCCCTCTGAATCCGTGTGTTCTGAAATCACCTGTATGAAGCACACTTTTTCCGTCTGCTTCAATCTTAAACATGTATGCATCGTATGCGGAATGATCAACCATATAAGGGGTTATTCTAATATCTCCAATGGTGACAGGTTTTGCCACGTCAAATGTTTTTATGCTATCAATCCGTTTGGTACTATATGAAGTGATATGGGGAGATCTGCTTAATCTGTCATTAAGAATTTTAGCAATTACCTTTGAAGCTTTCCCCATATAAAGAGAAACATCTCTGTTTATTGTATCAAGCAGTCCCATATGGTCTCCATGGTAGTGTGAAAAAAAGACAGCATCACAATCTGTGTTCCCCTTAGTTACGCCATCTATGTCAAGAATCTTTGGATTTGCCGGCCTAAGTTCTGCACCAAAGTCGATAAATATTCTTGTTTTTTTTGTTCTGTATTCTGTCGCACAACCGCCGATTTGGTGTGTGCCTCTGTGTATAATAATTTCCATATATAATTCCTCTTTAAAACTCGTTCAACAACACAGACTTGCCGTCTATCATCAGATACCATCCTTTTTTCTGTCTGTCATATCCAATAAATTCGCCAGCGGAGCGAAGAGTTTCAATATATCGTTGCACAGTTCTCGGGCTTCTCTCTATCTTGTTTGCCAGTTCTTTTGTCGTAATATAAGGCTGGTTTCTGACAGCAAATAATATGATGATGGCTTGTGCAAGAGAGTTGGAATAACTCTCGGATCTGTTGTTTCTTTTAAAGGACTGAAGTAGTTCATATTTCAGATTGTTTTTGAATTCAGCAAAGTCATTAAACACAATACACTTAATGGATGAAAACATTTCCTTAAGTCCGTATTTGTATTTAGTGAAAATTATCGTTTCTGGCAAGCCGTCGCAATCTGCATAAAATTCACTGTAGAAAGAAAGAGCATCACTGTCTATGTTATCAGGATTGATAATAAGTGCAAAATTGTAGAATTCTATCATACATACTGCTTCGTCGGTTACATCCTCAACAGTTACTTTTGGATGTGGCAATGATTTGTTTAATACTTCTGTTTCTGCATCTGAAAGACCATATGTGCATATATTTGGCCATTGTTCATAAACCTTGCATTTTCCTGTTTGCGGATTAATTTCTTTTTTCTTTCTTGGTTTAATCAAGTCAAATCACCTCTTCATGCCATTGTATCATATTCCCACGACAACAGAGTGTCATTGTAAATAAAATTATTCAAACCCGTTTTGGGTGTATATTTTGCGCCACTGCTTTATTAAAACACTCGCAACTGCGTACGCATTGTCGAGTGGTGTGTTTTATAGTAATTGTGCCTGGACAGATATGTCCAAGCACAATTACTATCATAATTCTTTGTTTGATTTTTCTGAGTGTGTATTCAGTCCGGAACAATAATAGGATATATTTATGTATCTTATCCACAATTATTTTTCATACATTATACCAAAGAGCCGGGGCAAAATCAATAGATTGGGAACATAATTTTTACCTGCTGTTTTATGCTTAAAAATGATAAAAGTTGTATTTCTCAAAATTCTTTTCTGCAAGGTCTAAAGGATCTTCACTATCCTTGATTTCGGAAAGTGAATTCTTTCTGGGACTTATGGGATTTGCCATAAGGACATATCTCACACAGTCATAGATGTGGTCTTCGGATTTTGTATTAATGTCTTCAACATTTGAGTCGTCATATGTAAGATTTGGAATGGTTCTTATAAAATGTCTGCAGTTTGAAAAGACATACATCATGGGAATTCCGTCTTCGTCAAAGGCAAACCGATAGTGAAACTGCATTTTACCGGGGAGTCTCTGATGGTCTCCGAAATCAAAAAACACGCCCTCTTTTGCCATCATATCAGAAATTGATTGCCCCGTTTCAGCCTTTGCAATGGCAGGGTCGGCAATTCCGATGATTTTTCTCCCTTTAAGATTTGGGTGACTTTCCTCAATCTGCCTGATTTTCCTTGCAATTTCCATGGGAGTGTCTTTTATTCCCGTATCGGGAGTATCGGTGCAACCGTAGAGTTCTGCAATAACATACACCCTCCCGTCGTGATCCGTTGCAATCCATTCGGTGGCATAGGGTTTTGAATAGCCAAAGTCAAACCCTCTGTATATCTTCCATGTTTTCGGGATCTCAAAGGGAGCAATAACATGGGTGAAACAGCGGTCTTTGTAGTGGGTGGGATCGTTTTTCCATTCGGTGAACACCTGACCTGAAAAGGAATCCCAGTCACCATAAAGAAGTGCCTGTCTTTCCTTGTGGGGAAGCATTGAAAGATTTGCAATATATCCCGGATCGTTTTCTAAAAGTCTTTGGTTGTCAAAAACAGTCGATGGCACAAAAATCCGGTCTCGTGTAACCTCTCTGAGTTTTCCGTCAGGACCTGCAATCTGCATTTTTGTCTCAATGGGGGTGAGAGGCGGCGCAGCGGTTATAAATCTTTCTTTCACCCATCCGTGGCCTATTCCACCGGGGTTTGTTGTGGAACGGATATACACTCTTGTTCCTTTTCCCGACGGACGGTTTCTTGAAAACATATAGGAATATTCATCCCAGGTGAAATGGGTGAGTTCGTCAAATGCGATAAAATCATATCTTTTTCCCTGATAGTTAATTCTGTCGGAGGTGTGCTGCATTGCTCCAAAATATATTTTAGCACCCGATTGGAAAACCCACACGTGTTTTGTTTCGTTATATTTTGCCGTAGGAAATGCTTTTGAATAAAGTTCTCTTGATCTGTCAATGAGTTCTGAAAGTTGGGGGTATGTTTTTCTGAGGATAAGACCACGGTAGTGGGGAATATGTACCTGACGGAGTGCTTCTGTGAGAAGTGCATCTGATTTTCCGCCTCCGGCAGCCCCGCCATAGAGTGCTTCATATTCAGGTCTTGACTGAAAAATTTCCTGCTTTTTTTGAGGTGTCCAGATCACGTTCATTCCTCTCTCACCTCATCCTCTTCAAAATTTTCATCTATGGGTGAAATCATAATTACTCCCGATTCTTCTCCGTCATAATCCGATTTCTGACAAAGCCCCACATGGATATCTTTTATGTCTTTTAAAGTTGAAACAAGTTGTTTTAATGCACCTGTGTCAATCAGTGATTCAACAACATCAATTTTTTCACTTTCAACATTCGTTTCTTTTATGACCTTCTTGTTTTCTTCATCATATTCAACTTCTTTCACTCTTTCTTTTTCCTTTGCCTGATAAAGAGACAGTTCATCAATGGCAGAACTGATTTTTTCAAGCATTCTCTCAGAAAGCCTGAGGATTTTTTCTTCTCTCTCAGCAGATGCATCAGCATCGTTTTGAAATTCAGGGTTTATATTTTCATCCTTTGTCGGGATGGTGTTATCTGAACTGTTCATACAATCTTCCTTTCTTATATGTTTTATTAAAAGAGAATTTTAGATAAATATATTTTGTCGCATATCAATTATATCATATCTGTTCTCTTTTATTTCCGAAATGGCAAAACCCCTGAAACGCAGTTGTTTCAGGGGTTTTTGGAATTATTAATTTGTTTTTTTACGAAATGTATTATGAAAGAATTGTGTGCATGGAAACGGCTTTTCCGAGAATCACAACATTTGCACATTCTTCGCCCACAAATACCATGGGTTTGTATGCAGGGTTTTCTGCGACCAGCATAACACCGTTTTCAATGTGATACACTCTTTTAAGTGTTGCCTCATCACCTATAGCAACAGCGGCAATTTCACCATCTGAAACGGTGCTTTGTCTTCTTATTGTGACAATATCGCCGTCAAAAATGCGGGCATTTATCATGCTGTCGCCCCTTGCAATGACGCAAAAATCTCCGTCAACTTTTCCTCCGCTGATGGTTTCAATGTCAAAATCAGAATTACATTCAATGGGTGAACCGCAGGCAATTTTACCATACATTGGAATTTTTGTTTCAACTGCAGGTGACACGTTTTTGAGTTTCAAATTCGGTTTTGTTTCAATTCCGTTGAGATAGTCAAGAGTAACACCGAATGCATCTGCTATGCATTTCTGTGTTTCAATGTAGGGAGTTTGTTTTGAACATTCCCACTTACTGAGCATCACTCTGTCTGCCTTTAAATCATATTTATCTTTTAAAATATTAATGAATTCTGTCTGGGTATATCCGTTTTGTTTTCTGAGTTCCTTAATTCTTTCTCCGAGAGTTGCCATTTGACCCTTCCTTTCCTTTGTTTGTATCTATCATAACACAAAATTTTAAAAAAATCAACACTTTTTTGAAAAAATGTGTTGACAAAGACACAAAACCGTGTTAATATAAATGTGTCGATATCGAAACATTATTGACACGGGCATTGTGTGTCAGAAAGAAAAATCAGTAATTTACGTGGAAGGATGTGTTTCATATGAAACAAAAAGTAGGGTTACTATTCAGGAATGAGAAAGTTTTAATGGCGTTCACTCTCGGTATGTATATGCTGGGATGTGTTATTGAAGCATCGATCTAAGGAGGTACAATGAAACAGATAAAAATATGTCCATATTGCAAAAGAGAGTTTACCACAGATAAAAATGCAAGAAAATTTTGCAAAAAAAGATGTGCATATCTTTATTCAAAGAAAAAAGCAAAAAAAGAGAAAATGTATCTTTGTCAGTGGTGTGCAGAAAAGTTTGCAGCAGGACGAAGAAAAAAATTCTGCCGTGAAGAGTGCAGGAAAAATTATATGAAGGAACTTGGTTATGTGTACAAAAATGTAAAACATATTCCCATGAAAGTTACGCTTTATGATGCGGTAACAAAAAGTAAAGAAGAAGGCATAACCTACGGAAGATACATAAGCCTTCACAAGATCCGGTAAGGGGGATATGATGAAATATTATGCTAAATGTCCCTTTTATGTGGATATGAAAAACAAGCAACTTGTGTGCGAGGCAAAGGTCATACACTTTCCGTCACCTGAAGACAGAGCATGCTGGCTCAGTATGCACTGCAACAGTTGGAATTTTAAAATCTGCAAATTTTATAAGGAACTAATGAAAAAATATGATGCCATTTGACACAGGTTCTCATTTGTGCTAAAATCAATAAAGAATTTTTATTCAGGCACAAATTTTGTGCCACGATCATTACAAGCGACATTATCCGGATTTCCCCGTTAATCCGGATAACTTTGAGAGACAAATGAAAAAAATCCCGCTTGTTTTTGCGGGTTGGATATACATTCACAAAGGTAATTGAGACAATGAAAACTTTCATGCGAAAGTTTGTCTTGGCAAGGCCATTGTGTACAGGAGTTTAAACTATCATGGATACTTTGTTTTCAAAATGCGAAAGATGCGGACATATGTCAGATCCCTATATGCTTATTTGCCCCAGATGCGGCGGGGAAATGCACACGATTTCAGACGATAGCAAAAATGCGGGAACTGTCAGAAAATACAATTTGTGGTCTGCATATGTAAAAATGTTTAAAAGCGCGGGTGATTTTTCTTCCAGAAGCACACGCAGTGAGTATTGGTATGCATATCTTATGAATTTTATAATCACATTCACTCTAAGCATGCTTTTTGTGCCATCTATGATTGCAGAAGCAGAAATGCTGTCACATTCAGATTTTTATGGCCAAGTGGCATATGTTGCACAGTTTGTAAATATTGTATATGGAATTATTGTCTTTGTGCCTCAGTTTGCTCTGACAATACGCAGACTGCACGATATCGGGACAAGCGGAACATGGGCAGTTTTGTCCTTCTTTCCCGTCGGCTCTTTGTTTTTGCTTTTCTTTTTAACAAAACAAGGCACCCCCGGTGTAAACAGGTATGGACAGGATCCAAGGGGCTTTTGAAAACAGGCTTTAATAATAACAAAAGGTCGTAGCAATTCATTCATGCTACGACCTTTTTGTATTTATTATTCGTCATAAACCGCATAATTTTGTTGTTTTTTAAATGTGCGGAATATCTGTTGGCTCTGCGGGAGCAGATGGCGGATTTGGATTGTCAGATGGCTGGGATGGGGGAGTATCGGGTACGGGAGTTTCAGGTACGGAACCGGTATTGTTTTCGACTTCGGTTTCTGATGTCTCGCCGTTTTCACTTTCGGACTTTTTATTATCTTCGTCTTCTTCGTCTTCTTTATCTTTCTGACCAGGAATGGGCAACGTATTTTTCGACCATCCGATAAAGTGTGAGTGATTTTTGCCTCCGCAGTATCCTGTAAGGAATTCCTTGTTTGCATATACAGTCTGACCTGAGAAAGACTCATACATACCTGTATACGGGCAAACCTTTGCTTTTACAATTCCGTCGGGAACATCAAAAGTCTCACCCTTCAGATCTTCGTGAATCTTTTGCATAATGTTTTTCCAGATTGTGATTGAAGGGTTGGTGCCTGTGCTTATAACCCGTGGTTTGTCAAATCCGAACCATACACCTGCACAGTAGTGGGGAGTATATCCCATAAACCACTTGTCTTTATTATTATCGGTTGTACCGGTTTTGCCGCAGGTGTCATTTTCACCGATTTTTGATCCCGCTGCCGTACCTTGTGATGTTACACCAAAGAGAAGTTGATGCATAAGAAAGGCAGTTTCTTCTGAAAACACTTTGTTCTTATGTTGTTTCTTTTCATAGAAAAGTCTGCCGTTTCTGTCATAAATCTTTGTGTATGATGTGGGCTCAATATATACTCCGCCGTTTGCAAGGGTGGAATATGCCGCTGTCATCTCCAATGGAGTCACACCGTCTGTGAGACCGCCAAGAGCAAGGGAAGAAAGGTTTTTGTCGGAATATTCCTTGCCGTTTCTTGTGACTGAATCAACAATTGAATCTATGTGAAGTTTGTTTTTCATATAGTCAAAAGACACATCAATTCCAAGTTCTTCCAGAGTGTTTATTGCCGGAATATTGTATGACCATGCAACTGCAGTTTTTACAGGTACATAAGTTGCATATTTCCCGTTGGAGTTTTTGGGAGTCCATGAACCGATTTTTAATGGAGCATTTCCTATATATGACGAAAGATTAATAACGTTTTCTTCCAGTGCAGGAGCATATACGGCAATGGGCTTTATGGATGAGCCGGGCTGACGTTTACTCATGCTTGCGCGGTTGAGCACCCTGAGACCGTCTTTTTCGCCTATTCCGCCGACCATTCCCTTAATTTCACCGGTGGATGGTTCCATAACAACCATTGCAGACTGAGGAGGCTCTGCCCCGCCGAGACTTGGGAAATTTGAATCGTCCTCATAATAATCTTCCATAAGCCTCTGGATTTTCAGGTCAACAGTTGAATATATTTTAAGACCGCCGTTGCAAAGAAGATCTTCAGCAAACTGCTCAGTATAATCAAATTCTTTCATAAGATCGGCTTTTGCCTGTTCAAAGATGTAGTCAGCAAAGTAGGAACGCTGATCATCGGTGAATTCATCTGTAAATTCGCCCGGATCTTTGAACTTGAGTTCCTCTGATGCGGCTTTGTTGTATTGTTCGTTATTAATGTATCCCAGTTCAAGCATTTTTCCTAAAACGACCAACTGTTTTTTCTTGTTGTTTTTGGGATTTACTATGGGATCATATGTGGTGGGGTATTGTGTGATTCCTGCAATACACGCACACTCTGCCAGAGAAAGTTCACTTACATCTTTGCCAAAATATACATTTGCTGCAGCCTGTACACCGTGAACACCCTGACTTAAGTATATGGAATTCATATACATCTCAAGAATCTGGTCTTTGTCCATTTTGGACTCAAGAACAATTGCTCTTGTGATTTCCCTGAGTTTTCTCGCACTGGTTCTTTCATTATCTTTGGTAATATTTTTAACAAGTTGCTGAGTTATGGAACTTCCGCCATAGGACGAATCACCCTTTATAAACACGTTGATAGCCGCACCAAGTGTTCTTTTAAGGTCAACTCCGCCGTGACTATAGAATCTTTCATCCTCAATGGAAACAAAAGCGTGTTGCATATCTTCCGGAACATTTTCAATGTCAACCCAGATTCGTTTTTCGGATGATTTGAACTGTTCATACTCAACGAGATTCCCATATTTGTCAGCATAATATATTGTAGAAGACAATCGCATATCAAAAGAAGTAAAATCGTCACCGAAAGAAAAGTCAAAAAGAGAATAGAACCACGCACCCAGACAAATGATGGCAATAAGTGCAAGGCACACCAAAACCTTCATAGCAATAACGAATGTTTTGAATCCATTGCCTGAACGTCTGCGTGATTTTTCCTTTCTTTCTTTTTTTGCTTCGATTTTGTTTTGTCTTAAACTTTGATTAGACCTGATGCTATCAAGTTTTTTCATGAAATCATCATCTCCGGTTGAATATTTTATGCTGATTTATAAAACAATATATACAGGTGATAATATAATGATAAAAAAAGCGTTAATAATCTGCTCTGTCTGTCTTTTAATGGGAGTTGCATTCACTTTTATGTGGCAGATAGCAGATGACAGTAAAATGCCGGATGATCCCGGCTATGAAACAGGAAAGGGATATGGCAATGTGAAAAGCGATATCCAAAGTGAGAATAATACTATAAAACAAGAGGAAAGCGAAAAATATTTTCTTGTTTTTGACGGAGAAAACATTTGTGCCTATGTCATAAAAGGTGACGATAAAACCCTGATAAAAAGCACGAAATTTTCTGCGGGGTTAATTGATGATGGAGAAATTTCAAAACTTTCAGACGGGATATATGCCCGAAGTTATGAAGAACTTTGTTTGTATCTTGAATCCTACTTGAGTTGACCTGTCACCATTCTGTCAAGACCTGCAAGATCTTTTGCGATATTTACAAAAGAAAAGTTTTCTTCCATAATGCCCGAAACGGCTTTTCCCTGATTATAGCCTATTTCAAAAACAAGTTCTCCGCCACGTTTTAATATCTTTTTAATATTATTGACGGTTTTTTTGTAAAATATAAGTCCGTCTTCTCCTCCGTCAAGGGCAAGTTTTGGCTCGAATTCTGAAACATCCCTCATAAGCGATTGGATGCACGATGATTCAATATATGGCGGATTTGAAACCACCACATCAAATTTGTTTTTGAAATCATAATCTGAAAGGGCATCTTTTATAAAAAAATCAATTTTCCCCTCCACCTGATTTCTTTTTGCATTTCTTTTTGCAACTTCAATTGCATCGGGGCTTATGTCGGTTGCTGTAATGTGAGCATTTTTCATATATTTTGCAAGTGACACCGAAATTGCGCCTGAACCTGTGCAAAGGTCTAAAATTGCAATTTTAGAATCAGAATATTTTTCAATTATATATTCAGTTATGATTTCTGTGTCAGGGCGTGGAATAAGAACTGCGGGACAAACTTCAAATTCAAGAGACATAAATTCCTTTATTCCCGTGATATATGCAACAGGCTCCCCCTTTGCTCTTCTTTTGCAAAGGGAATATGCCTGTTTTTCATATTGGGCATCAATATGCATATCGGGATGGGTTTTAATGTACAGACTGTCTTTTGAAAGGACGTGTCCCAAAAGAATTTGTGCTTCCATAAAAGGTGACGGAACGCTGTTTTTCAAAATATCTGCACAGGATTTTAATACATCTTCTAAAATCACCATTTGTCGTCCTCATTGTTTTGGGGGATAACTGCTTTCATTGCCGCTATTGCAACTTCAAGTTGACTCTCATCAGGCTCTCTTGTTGTGAGTTTCTGAAGCCAGAGTCCCGGTTTTGTCAAAAGTCCCACAACTCCGTTGGGATTTTTGCCTGCAATTTTTATGATTTCATAGGACACCCCTGCAACTACCGGGAGAAGCAAAAGTCTGTAACCTATGCGTATCCACACGTTTTTCCATGAAAAAAGAGAAAACATAAGTATGCTTATGACCATAACGATTAAAAGGAAACTTGTGCCGCATCTTGGGTGAAGGCGACTGTATTTTTTTGCATTTTCAGGAGTGAGTTCCACTCCTGCTTCATATGCTGCTATGGTTTTGTGTTCTGCACCGTGATATTCAAAAACCCTTTTTATATCACTCATATGAGACACCGCCCAAAGATATAAAAGGAAAATGCTTATTTTTATAATTCCTTCAATGAGATTCAAGAAAATTCTGCCTTTAACAAAATATGCAAAAAAACCTGCAATTACTGTGGGCAGAATCATAAAAAGTCCCACGCTGAAAACCAGGGAAACCGCCACCGCAAAATATATGGCAATGTCTTTGATTTTATCGCCGAATTTTTCATCAAGCCATTTTTCGATTTTTGAGGGTTCATTGGATGAGTCCCCGTCTTCAAGGTCAACCTGATCAGCCGAGAACATAAGACATTTAACCCCTGTTACCATAGAGTCAACAAATGCAAGAACGCCTCTTAAAACCGGGATTTTATTAAGTTTATATTTTGTAATAAAGGAACTTGTTTCCTTTTCATCCATAACAATTTCGCCATTTGATTTTCTCACGGCAGTACAGATTTTTGAGGGTCCTTTCATCATAACGCCTTCAATTACTGCCTGACCGCCGATGGAAGTCATATGACAACATTTGTTTTCATTTTCTTTGTTCATTTTGTCCTCCTGTTTGGGAATATTGTAAAAAGTACCTACTCCCCCCATTTTCGACTACTATAATTATAAATCAATATGTAAAAATAGTCAATTATTGTAACAGATATTTAATATTAAATATTACAGATAATTATTAACAAAATTTTTACAACTAAAGCACGAAATGTTCTTGTGTAAAATCTTGTTTTATGTTATACTGTATGCAGTAATTTATGCAGTCTTATGTCTTTGTTCCTTCAATACAGTGCAAAAAGACACATATGTAACACAGATGTCTGCATAAAAATGCAAAAAAACAGGAGTTGATTTAAAGTGGAAATGAAATTGTGCCCCGTTTGCGGCAAAGAATATGACGACAGTGAGAATCAGGTATGTCCTTACTGCGGATTTGATCCGTCTGAACCACAGGAGACAAAAGAAGATGATGTGAACACACCGCAAGGGATGTCAGAAGATTTAACAGAAAAGGAAGATATCCCGCAGCAAGTGGTTGAAATCGGAGAGGACACCGGGGATGGGGAAGAAAAAAGCAATAAGTCTCTTAAGATTATTGCCGGTGTTCTTGGTGCTGTGCTTGTCATCCTTGCCCTTGTGTTTGCATATATAAAATTTATTGCCCCGAAAAAGAGTGAGAACCATATCCTGGGAATAATAAAGAGCGAAGTTGACAATTCCATAAAAAACCCCGAAAAGTTTACTTTAAAAGACCTTGACGGAACTTTTTCGGACAAAGAAAATCACATATATTACACTTTCACCAACGAAAAGGCAAGTGCAAAAATTACACCTGGAGGAGAATCTTCCAATGATGCAGAAGTTGATTCTGCAATAGACGAACAAGTGGGTTCATCTTCAGAACCTGAGGAAAAAGTTGAAACACAGACAGTAGAATATGACGGAACCTACACCAGCGGTATGACTCAGAAAGGCATCCGTCAGATGGTTATCATAAATTACATTGAAGAAAACGGACTTGCTCAGGAATATATGGATTATGTTGAACAAAACAATATCCTGTCTGCTGATTTTGAGGGATTCATAAAAGAAAAAGGCTATGAAGACGATGTTGATTCATATGATTCTGACAAACAAATGTCAAAATCTCTTGCCTTTGAAAAAACTCAAGGGTATTTCAACTTTGAAGATGGAGTTGTGGTGCTTTTTGATGAAAACGGAGAACTTTCGGGCGAATATATAATCACAGAGAAAGGCCTTATTAACGGAAATTACTATTATGAGGGAAAAATGCCTTCAAAAGGCGACCTTTGCGCCGTATATTCCATGACTGCCGAAAACTACGGAATGAGTCAGGAACTTGCTATCCGTCTGTATCGTGACGGTTATTGTGTCCTTGCTGTTGAAGGTGATTCTTCTTCATATCAGGCAGGAACATATAAGTCTGATGACAAAGGAATTTATGTGGACATTAACGGGCAAAACGTTTTCTTCTATGTAACAGATTCGGGAATATGCAATGAACTTTTAACAAAATGATTTTTGGTGAGGCTGTCGCATTAAACACTCTAAATGCGACAGCCCCGCAGTTTTGAAGGAGATAATTAATATGAACAAAAAAACAGTAATATGGGTATCTGTATTCTCGGTCATATTAGTAACTGTCCTTATAGTTTTGTTGTCTTTAACAGGACCTGACAATGATAAAGGAAGCAATCACAAAACGGATGCCGCCATGGAACACCTTGTTTCATCAGATGCCACACCCGGTGAAAATCATAAGGGAATTGAGAAGAAAATAAGTGCTGAGGAAATGGCGGGCTATTATATTGACAAAAGTGACGGCTGGTACTATCAATTCACCTATGAACCCACAGGTGAATATGAGGGAACGTTTTCAGGCGGGTTTGATCCGTCATATAAAAATGACAGTATAGATACAGGCGAGGACATAAAACTCACCGGTGAGTGGAAACTTGAAAACGGCGAAATAAAACTATACAGCGGCGGTACCTATCAGGATTCCATGTGGGCTTGTGACGGATATATAGTTGACTCGAAAAACTATTTTGTAGGAGACATTGATCTTAAAAGCAAAACTCAGCAGTCAATGTTTGTAAGCCGTGCACCTCAAAGCGGTGACACGCAGATTATTAATCTCTACAGTGACAACAACGCCATTCTTGAAATAGTGAAAGATTCAGGAAAGACTGATTCGGGGCAGGGTAGTCCTGTAAAGGAAATGTATGCCGGCACCTATGAGATAACAGATAACATTCTTCTCATAACTATTGGGCAGTCAACTCAGGAATACTATATTGTAAATGACGGGTTTGCAAAATGGATATATAACAAAGTTTAAGGAGAGGCAAAGATGAATATTTCACAGTTGAAAAAAGAATTTGTTAAAATTTATGGCGGGGATGAATCTGATATCAGAGTTTTTGCGTCTCCCGGAAGAGTAAATCTTATAGGCGAGCACACGGACTATAACGGCGGATATGTTTTTCCTGCGGCTCTTAAGATGAACACCACGGTTCTTGCAAGAAAAAGAGACGATGATACCGTAAGGCTTAAAGCTACAGACCTTGAGAAAATTGTCGAGGCGGACATAAAAAAACTTGATTCTTACAAAGGAATCGAGTGGGGGGATTATCAGATTGGTGTAATGTATATTCTGTCAGAGGCGGGATATACAATAGTCGGGGCTGACCTTTTGTATCACGATACAGTTCCTCACGGAAGCGGACTTTCATCATCTGCTGCAAATGAGGTTTCAACTGCGCTTTGTTTTGCCACACTTTCCAATGAGAAAAACGGGAAGAATGAAAAAGTTGATATGATAGAGATGGCAAAAATTTCTCAGAAAGCAGAAAGAGAGTATGCAGGAGTTAACTGCGGTATTATGGATCAGTTTGCTTCAAGTATGGGAAAAGAAAACCATGCAATTTTCCTGGATTGCAAAACTCTTGATTTTTCTTTGGTTCCTCTCAAGCTCAGAAACAAAAAAATTGTAATTTCCAATACCAACAAAAAGCACGCTCTCGGAAGTTCAAAATATAACGAAAGACGTGCAGAGTGTGAAAAAGGTCTTGAGATTCTGAAGAGTGCAATGCCTGAAAAGAATTTCCTTGGTGAAATCAGCAAGGAAGAATTTGACACCCATAAACATCTTATAACAGATGAGGTGATTTTAAAAAGAGTAACCCACGTTATTGAAGAAGATGACAGGGTTTTGAGAGCCGTGGATGCTCTTAAATGCGGTGACATAGAAACTTTCGGAAAACTTATGAACAGTTCCCATGATTCTTTGCGTGATAATTACGAAGTCAGTTGCTTTGAACTCGACACCATGGTGGATGAGGCAAGAAAGATAAAGGGAGTAATCGGTTCAAGAATGACAGGTGCAGGTTTTGGCGGATGTACGGTCAGCATTGTGGAAGGTGCAAGCGTTGATGAATACATTGAAAAAGTCGGAAAGAATTACGAAGAAAAAACCGGCATAAAACCCGATTTTTATGTAACTGAAACGGGAGATGGCGGAAAAGAAATTTTATAATACCGGAGAAAAAATTATGGATATAGTAGTTGCAACAAATAACAAAGGGAAACTTTCTGAAATCAAAAAGATTCTTTCATCTCATAATGTTCTCTCACAAAGTGATGTGGGAGCAGACATTGAAGTTGATGAAACAGGAGTAACCTATGAAGAAAATGCATTTTTAAAGGCAGAGGCTATAAGGGCATATACAGATAAAATCATCATTGCAGACGATTCAGGTCTTGAGGTTGACGTCTTAGACGGTGCTCCCGGACTTTACAGCGCCCGCTATGCAGGAGAGGGGACAACTCCCATGCAGGGAATTGAAAAACTTCTTTTCAATCTCAAAGATTATAAACCTGAAGAAAAAACTGCACGTTTTGTATCCTGCATTGCACTTTTGATGCCAAACGGCGAAAAGCACACATTCAGAGGCGAGTGCGAAGGACTCATAATTGATGAACTCAGAGGCGAAAACGGATTCGGGTTTGATCCTGTTTTCTACGTTGAGGATTTCAAAAGAACTTTTTCTGAAATTTCTGACGAAGAGAAAAATTCCATAAGTCACAGGTTTAAAGCACTTGAAAAATTAAGAGATTTTCTGGATACCATATAAAATATGGGGTTGCAAATTACTTCTTACGAATTAATTTGCAACCCCTCTTTTGTTTTAAAATATTCTCAGTTGTCTGAGCAACGTGCAAAATTCCTGTCTTGTTTTCACCTGACATATTTCAAACATGTTTTTAAGTTTATATTTTATTCCGTTTACAGACATATTAACCCTTGATGCAATTTCCTCATAGGTGTTTCCCTCCAGAAGCAATTCGACAATAATAAAGTCGGGATCGCAAAGGGAGGAGAGCAGGGTTTCAATTTTAATAAGCCTTTTCACTTCTTCATCTGAGTAGAAAAGTTTGTCACCGGAATTTTCGGCATCACTTTTAAGATATACTTTTTCAAATTGCTCATCAGATGCTGTGCCGGTTGTTTCTCCGGTAACAAATGTACTTGAAATATATATTATAACTGAGTTGATGTTTTTGTTTTTACAAAGGATTTTTGCAAGGTCAAGTCCTGCGCTTGCAAAGCAATCAAGATTTGATTTCACATGAGTTATGGCAGGCTTGTGCATGGTGACGAGGCTATTGCCGCCGTAACTTGCAATGTATATGCTTTCTTTGTTTTCAAGATGGCTTATAAGGGAAATTGCCGCAAAATCATTGACACAAATACAACCGTCAAACTCTGACTGTCTTTTTGAAAATTCTTCAAAACAGCGAACAAGGGAACCTTTGTTATAAAAGACGTTGTCTTTGCAGGGCTCCAGGGCAAAAAATGCTTCTTCCTTGAACTTGTCACTTGTAGAATTGGGATTGACTCCGTAAAGACATATTTTTGTACTGCCGCAAGACTTGAGATGTGTGTAAAGAGTATTCATATCTTTTGAAATATCTCCGGTCACAACAGAATAGGTTTTACCCCCAAGACCGGGAGTGTGATTGCCCATAACTATAATTCTGTTTTGGAAAAAGGTTTTGGCAGTATCTGTTATTTCATCAAGCCATGCTGCATCGGAACCTATGACAAAAAGCACGTCGTTTTCTGTTACAAAAAATCCGTCAAGTTCTTCAATGCATGAGAGGAGAATAAGCATAAAACGTTTTTGCTTTTTTTCGTTTAAAAGTCCGCCAAATATTCTTTTGTACCAGTTACTGCATTCGTACTGTGGCTCACCGATGGCAAAGCATGTCATTTGAATCACCTCTTTATACAAAAATGGTATCATAGCACGGTAAATTAGTCAAGTACAGAAAAATGCGAAAGAATATCCATGAGATTTTGCTTGATAAATGGAAAGTTTTATAGTACATTATAAGTAGAATGTTGTGAAAATATATAAATCACGGCGTATTCATCCGAAAGGAGAAAGATATATGAAAATTACATGGCTCGGTCAGGCAGGTCTCATGTTTGAAACAGACGGGAAAATCATAATTTCCGATCCTTACCTTTCCGACAGCGTTGAAAAAATTAATCCGAAAAACAAACGCAGAATACCTGTTTGTGAAAAATTTCTGAAAATAAAGCCCGACATAATACTTCTCACTCACAATCATCTTGATCACACAGATCCTGAAACTCTGAAACACTACCTTAAAGATGATTCAGGTGTTCTGGTGCTGGCATCCGCCAATGCCTGGGATAGCGTGAGAAAATTTGGCGGTGATAATAATTATGTTGAGTTTAATCCCGGAACAGTCTGGACTGAGGGGAATGTGAGATTTACTGCAGTAAAAGCGGAACACTCCGACCACCGCGCAATCGGAATTATTGTTGAGGCTGAAGGAAAGAAATATTACATTACCGGAGACACTCTTTATAATGAAAATGTTTTAGATAGTCTCCCACCTGATATTGACTACATATTCCTTCCTGTAAACGGTGTTGGCAACAATATGAATATGACAGATGCCGCCGCCTTTTGCACAAAGGTGGGAGCAGTTGCAATACCGTATCACTGCGGACTTTTTGATAGCCTCAGCCTTGATGATTTCCCCTTTGAAAATAAGATTGTACCATCTGTTTATGAAGAAATAAAATTGCAGGAGAGATAATAATGAAAATCACACGAATTGAACTTATAAAAGTTAAACCCCGATGGATGTTTCTCAAAATGTATACCGACACAGATATTGTGGGACTTGGCGAACCTGTGCTGGAAGGACATACCAATGCAGTTGAAGCGGTTATAAATGAGTTTGAGGAGTATCTTATAGGAAAAGATCCAATGCAGATTGAACACCACGTTCAGGCACTTTACCGCGGCGGTTTTTATCGTGGAGGACCTTTGATGCTGTCTGCCATAAGCGGAATAGAACAGGCAATGTGGGACATAAAAGGTAAATATTATAACTGTCCCGTATATGAGATGCTGGGAGGAAAATGCCGAGATAAAATCAGAATGTACACTCATGTGAAACGCGCGGCTGTGGGCGGTGACTTTTCCATAGATGAAATGCTTGAAATCACACAGAGCCGTCTTGATGAAGGATATACTGCACTTAAATACTCCATAATTCCGCCGATAAAGGCAATAGAATCCCCTGAAAACACGCAAAAACACGTTGAACGTTTCAGGGCAATAAGGGAAAAAATCGGCATGGGTGTGGATCTCGCCATCGATTTTCACGGAAGAGTAAGTCCTGCCATGGCGGTCAGACTTGCCGAGGAACTTAAACCCTACACGCCCTTTTTTATAGAAGAACCCTGTCTTCCTGAAAACGTGGACTGTATGGTAAATATTGCACGTTCAACTTCTGTTCCGATTGCCGCAGGGGAGAGACTTTTTGGGAAATGGCAATACAGAGAACTTCTGGAAAAACAGGCAGTAAGCGTTGTTCAGCCTGATATCTGTCACTGCGGAGGCATATTTGAAGGCAGAAAAATTGCCGCAATGTCAGAACTGTACTTTGGCTCTGTTGCACCTCACAATCCCCTTGGCCCCATATCACTTGCATCCTGTATCCAACTTGATGCCTGCATACCCAACTTCCTTGTTCAGGAGCATCCGGGAAATCCCGATAAATCTGACCTTGGTGTGGGATATATCAGGAATCCTTTTGTGATAAAAGACGGTTACATTGATGTTCCAAAAGGACCGGGGCTTGGTGTTGAACTTGATGAAGAGGCATTAAAAGATAAAATCTACGACGGAAAATGGACAACTCCAAGACAGTATTTTGAAGATGGTTCTGTGGCAGACTGGTAAAAAGGAGATGTGAAAATGGGAAAACGATGGTCAGAAGAAAGAATATGGAACTGGTATAATTCCCGTCCCTGGATTAGAGGATGTAACTACATGAGTGCAGACTGTGCCAATAGAATTGACCAGTGGCAATCTCTTGGATTTGAGAAAAGAATGGAAACTGCAGAGAAGGAACTCGCTCTTGCTGAGAGTATTGGTTTTAACAGTTTACGTCTTATAGTGGATTTTGTGGTCTGGAGAGATGAGCATGACACTTTTTTTGAACGATTTGACAGATATCTTGATATGCTTAAAAAGCATAATATGACTGCAACGGTAGTTCTTGCAAATGATTGTATGCCACCCAAAAATGATGCATGGAAAGAACCGAAAATCGGTGTTCAGACCTATGACTGGGGCTACCATGGAGGAAGAAAAAATTCTCAGCATGGCACATTTTCTGTTCCGGGATTCCATGTTCTTGACGAGGAAGAATCAAGAGAGCAGTATTACCGGATGATAAAAGAAATTGTTGAAAAACATAAAAACGATGAGAGAATTATTATCTGGGATGTATATAACGAAGCGGGCAACAGTAACCGTCAGGATATAACAATGCCACATCTTAAAAAAATCTTTGAAATAATAAGAGAAATTGATCCTATTCAACCTTTAACAAGTTGTGTGTGGAATTTCAGAGGCGATCCCAAAGTGGAACTTCTGGAAACTGAGAAATATTCAATAGAGAATTCGGATATCATATCATACCACAGTTATTCAGATTATCAGGACAACATAAAGGAAATCAAAAGACTTAAAGCCTACAACCGTCCCATAATAAACACCGAGTGGCTCGGGAGATGCTATGGAAATACAGTTGAGGAAATGTTTCCGCTTTTCTATCTTGAAGGCATCGCCTGCTACAACTGGGGCTTTGTTGCAGGTAAGTATCAGACATATGAACCATGGAACAAGGTGTGGGATGAATACGAAGAAAACCCTGATATGAATTTTGATTTTACAAAGTGGTTCCATGACCTCTACAGACCAAATCATCATCCGTATAATCCAAAGGAGATAGATATCATAAAGGAATACTGTGATCTGGCAGATAAGGATTTTGAACAAAAAAAGGAGAAAAACAAGTGAAGACAGAGAAATCAGTATTTATAACAGGTGCGCAAGCAGGCACCGGATTTGCCATAGCGGAAAGATTTGCCCGGGAGGGCTATGCAGTTTTCATTGGAAGCAGAAACGGAGAAAATGCAAAGGAAAGTGCAGAGAAAATCCAAAAAGAATATGGAGTTTTTTCCAAAGGATATGAATATCAGACTGAGGTTTTATGCGAGGAAGAAGTAAAGTCTATTTTTGACGACATAAAAAATACGGGATATCTTCTTGATACCCTTGTTTTAAATGCGGCAAATCTTGGAATCGGTCAGGTCAGTTTCGATGTTGACATAGAAGAATTTATGAATGTTTTCCAAACAAACATCGGCTGGAACTTCCTCATGGCACGAAATGCAGGAGAACAAATGAGGGAAAAAGGAAAAGGGTCAATAGTATTCATAGGCTCAAATTCTGCACTCCGTGTAACGGAAAACCGTTGCGCTTACTGTTCTTCTAAAAGTGCCATAATTGCAATGTCAAAATCCCTGGCAGTTGACTGGGGAAAATATGGCATACGTTCAAACTGTGTTTTGCCGGGAATGATAAAGACAAAACGCTGGGAGGAAAACCTCAACAATACTAAATACGCTCTTGCAAACTATACTCCCATTGAAGATATTGCTGAGTTTGAGGATATCGCCAATGCTGTGTGGTATTTTGGCACTGACCAGTCCAGAAACACTACCGGATCAGAATTGGTAGTAGATGGCGGAATGCTTGCCCAACTTACTCCAAACATAGAAAGGAAACTTTGGGAATGAAAGATATAAGACAGGAAATCATAGAAACTATCGTGAGGGAAAGGCTTATTGTAATTGTAAGAGGGATAGAAAAAAGCAAACTTATTCCTCTTTCAGAGGCAATGTATGAAGGTGGTGTGCGCCTTCTGGAGATTACCTATTCCACCGACGGCAAAGTAACAGACGAGGAAACTGCCGAAAGCATAAAGCAATTGTCTGAGCACTTTAAAGGCAGAATGCATATCGGTGCAGGAACTGTTGTCACGAAGCGTCAGGTGAAACTCACCAAAGAAGCGGGCGGAGAATTTATAATTGCCCCCGACACAAATCCCAAAGTCATAGAAAAAACCATTTCACTTGATATGGTTTCTATCCCCGGTGCCCTCACTCCGACGGAAATCTGCACAGCCCACAGATGCGGTGCGGATTTTGTGAAACTTTTTCCGGTGACAAGCCTTGGAGCAGAATATGTAAAAGCAATTAAGGCTCCCCTTAGCGGCATAAAACTTCTTGCGGTTGGCGGGGTGAATGACAAAAATATGGGAGACTATCTGAAGACGGGAATTTCAGGCTTTGGTGTGGGTTCCAACATCATTGATAAAAAACTTCTGGAAAAAGAAGACTACAGTGTGATAACAGAACTTGCAAAAAGGTATGTCAATGCTGCAAAGGGAGAATAATTATGGCACATTATATAACAATAGACGGTGGCACAAGCAACACCAGGGTGAGCCTTGTACGGGATGAGGACGTAATTTCCACATTGAGAATTTCACTGGGAGCATTTTCTGCTTTTGATAATAAAAGTGCGTTGAAAGAAGCAATCAAGTCTGCAATAGACTCACTATTGTCAAATTCTAAAAAGTCATACGAGGATATAGAGTGTATTCTTGCATCAGGAATGATAACCTCAGAATTCGGTCTTTGTCCCCTGGACCATATTAATGTTCCGGCAGGTCTTGGAAAATTGCATCAAAATATGGAAAGAGTGATTTTAGACGAAATCTGTCCTGTCCCGTTTATGTTCGTGCGGGGAGTAAAGTGCATTGGAGACAGCCTTGAAGATACAGATATGATGCGTGGAGAAGAAACTGAACTTATGGGCATTATGACGGACAGTAAAAGGGATTGTATATATATTCTTCCGGGCTCTCACTCAAAAGTAATAAGAGTGAATCCTGACCGGGAAATAGAAACATTTTCCACTCTTTTAACAGGGGAAATGGTAAAGGCAATATCTGATGATACCATTTTAAAAGATGCAATAGACTTAAAATGTAAAAACATAGATTATGAATATCTTTTAAAGGGGTATAAATTCTGCAAAGAGCATGGAATAAACAAATCCCTTTTCAAGGTCAGAATTTTGAAAAATGTTTTCTCTGCCGGTTCATCGCAGTTATATAGTTTTTTCCTTGGAATAATTTTGACTGATGAAATAAAAGAAGTGGAGAAATATGATGCTCCTCGGGTTGTGATTGGAGGAAAACATCAACTCAAAGAGGCGATTGCTGCGATTCTTCGTGAGGTTTCTTCAAAAGAGATTATTGTCCTTTCTGATGAACAGGTAGACCAATCGGTCACAAAGGGACTTATGAAAATTTATAAAGGATAAAATACAATAAGAAAAGCGGCTTCGCCGCACCGCCTGCGGCGGGAGTGCGGAGCAAATTCGCTTTGCTTAAGCCATGTGCATTGTGGAAAAGCAAATTTG
>JAZQJX010000025.1:0-6213 GCA_045541875.1 Clostridia bacterium
AAAAATTTTGCACGGCAATATGATAATATTTTAATTGTATAGGAACGAAGTTTCCTATACAATTAAAATAACAGGCACCCGTTGGGTGCCTGTTACTAATGATATTATGTTGTTAAAATGTTTTTTATTATTCAACAATCAGAACTGCCACAATCTTCTTCTCTCTTCCGATTGCAAGAACTTTTGTGGATCCTTCTACCGGTGCTTCGCTTTCCATCAGATCTGCATATGCCATAATTTCACCATCTGAGCTGGGCTCAAACGAATTTGTTTTTGTGTTATATTTATAGTATACAATAGAATCTGAAGGTGTGAGTCCTGACCATGAACTATAATCAAATTCGTCATTATCTTCCATGAATGCGGGAATAACTCTGAATACTGATCCTTCAAGTTCATATACAACACCAAGCATTGCCTGATAATAATCTTTTGTTCCGGAATAGTCATGTTTTACATAATGACCGTCAATTTCGTAGTTTTCACCTGTACCTGTGTCGGGTAGAAGTTCTCCGTCAATATATACAGGTTTGATGTTTGTGATATACTGTCCTGAAACTGTCATCTTAACAATGTCACCTGATTTAAGGTCTGCAGGATCATAATCAAAATCAGATGCTTTATAATCGCCCTTGATATACTTTGGATCAGCATCAGGTTCTGCATTTCCTGCTCTGTAGAAGGTTACCTTTATTGCATCTGAACCGTCAGGTCCTTTTGCAGGTGTTGCAGAGTTGATTAAATAGGTGTAGGTTGAAGCACCTATTGTTGCTCCGGTGTTGCTTGTTGTGGGATAGTAAATTACAATCTCTGCATTTCCTTTATCAACATTATACGCTTCAACTGCATACTGACTTCCGTCTGTAAAGGAATATGTGTAGGTTCCTTTTCTGTAGGAATCTGTTTTTGTAATATCATTGGGAACTACAAAGAGAACTGTTTTTGTTCCCATTGCAAACACGTTTGAACTATCCTGCTTGAAGGAATATCCACTCTTTGAATATTTGAGTTTTGCACCCGCTTCGCCGGAATCAAAGTTATCGGTTGAAGGATATGCAGGAACAATAAGACCGTCTTGATAGTCATTTGAAGAATCCATTGCTTCGATTTCGGAAACATATGTCTTTCCGCCTGATACTGTTGTTTTGTATCTTATGGGCTGAATGAGATAGTTATCAAGATTTACTGGTTCATCATCTTCGTTTACAAGATCCCATTTTGCACTTGGTGATCTTGTACCGAGAAGGCGGTTTATTGCAGTCTGTGCACTGACACTTTCGCCGTTAAATCTTACACTTTCCTTTATAGGAGCCTGAAGAATAGTGCCGGATGATGTGTAGATTTCTACAGAATAACTTGCATCCATACCTGAACCGTGTTTATATCTTATAATAAGACCATAGGGGTTTTCGGATTCTGTCTTTTCAAAAGCAACAATTCTTCCCTGATAGTCAAGATAGAACTTACCTGAATCGCCTGTGGAAAAGGCAACGTCTGCTCCGCCTGCCAAAATTGTTCTGTAATAGGGTGAAACAGAGTAACTCTCAGTTCCGATTTTTACATATTCATAATCGGATGACATTTCCTTGATGTTTCCTGTAACTGTTGCAGTTGAAATGATAACGTTTGTTCCTTCAACACTGCCATAAGGCTGTGCTATTGAAACAACACTTTTCTGGCTGATTGCATCAATTGTTGTTTCTGAATATGAACCGCCTTTTGATGTGATTCTTCTTACAGATGCAACATCGTGCTCATCAAAATCAAGTTTAGCAAGTCCTGTGATTGAAGAATATTTATCATAAATTGAAACAGTTCCGTTGTTTTTGACAACTGAACTTACATAATATGATACATAACTTTCAACAACTGCAATTTCTGCCGAACTGGATGAACCGTCATTGCTTATGAGAGTTATGTTTCCATTTTCAACATTGAGATAGTCTTCAATGAAATCTGCATCAATAAAGTCAGGATGAACAGGAACCTCGTTATATACTACATAGAGATTGTCAGAAAGTGTAACTTTGCTGATTTTGTCTGTTTCCTTATCATCTTCATTCTTGAAGTATTTGATTGTTTCAGCGCTTACGTCTTCAATCTGCCAGTCATCAATTGTGAAAGATGAGTTCATTCCGCTTACTTTGTTAATACTTGTAAGTGTTTTTCTTCCCATTGTTGAGAATTTGAATGAAACGGAATATCCAACCATGCCTTTAAGGGTATCAAAGTCAAAATTGCCGATTTCATAAACTGTATCACCAATTAAAACTTCTGTGTTTGCAAGGCGTTTTCCTGTGAGTGAATATTCACCGACACCAAGAAGTTTTCCGGTTTCAGATTCGGAATTGTCCCAGTCACCGCCACCGGTGGAACCGCCCTGAACAAAAATAGGATCTTTGTTCTCATTAAATCCTACGTTGTTGAGTTTACTGCAGAAATCTATATTATAGATAAGTTGAGCAACAACACCTCTTGGTGCAGGCTGTGCGCCGTTAAGATACGCATTTTTTGTAAGGCCGATGGAGTTTGCAACATCAACATAGCCCTTGTACCAGGGGTCAAGATTTTTATTTACAACATCACCATAACCCATTGTGCATACAATCATTTTGATTACTTCGCCGTAAGATACGGGTGCGGTAGGTCTGAAAGTTCCGTCTTCATAACCGTTGATTGCTTTTGTACCAACTGCATATGCAATGTATGGAATTGCCCATGCACTTGAAGAATTTGCATCTGCAACATCGGGGAACTGAGTTGTGGTTGCTTCAAACTTTGTTCCTGCAGGAGCAGTTGCAACTGCAAGAAGTTTTGCAAATTCTGCACGGGTGATGGTAGCATCGGGTTTGAAAGTTCCGTCTTCATAACCGTTGATTACGCCTCTGCCTACAAGTTCTGAAATTGCAGAGAAATAAGTGTGTGTTTCAGCCACATCAGAAAATGCCAGGTCATCTGCAAAAACAGAAAAACTGAGCATTGATGTGAGTGCAAACACTAATGCCACTATCAATGATGTGATTCTTTTGCTTGTTTTCATTTTAAATACCTCCGTTTGCTTTTGATTTATATAAGTAAAAACAAAGACACCTATATAGTGTAATTTTATCATCTGAATAAACTACAGTCAACTTTAAACCGATTTTGAAAACTAAATGTAATATAAAACGGAGGCGAAAGAATCAAAGGATTCTTTCCGCCCCCCAAAAATCTATTTTTATATGTTCATTAGTATTGTTCTTCCCTGCTTCAAAGATTCTTTAACATCTATAATCCTCTGATTCTCAGAACCTCTGAATTTCAAGGTTATGTTTTTCTTCTCTTCTATAAATCTTCCGTCTACAAGAACATCCAAAAGAGATAAAAACTCGCTTGTTTCCGGAATATTTGCACTTCCCTTTAATATTTCATCTTCAAAAACATATCCTGAATAACACCATATGTCCTTATCAGGATAGGTTTTTCGAACCTTTTTCAAAAATGGCAAAAGTTCTCTTTGATTTGCCGGAACCATCGGCTCTCCCCCAAGAACGGTCAATCCGTTTATATATGACGGTGAAAGAAGATTTATTATATCCTCCTGCACCCCTTCGTCAAAGGGCTTTCCATAATCAAAATCCCATGTTTCAGAGTTGAAACACCCTTTGCAATGATGAGGACAACCAGACACAAAAAGAGATACTCTCACGCCAAGTCCGTTTGCAATATCGGTTTTTTTGATTTCGCCATAATTCATCAGAGGTGAAGCACCCTTTCTTTAATTTCCTGAGTTCTTCCCTGATTCCAGAACTGACTGCCGATATAGCCGCAGGTTCTTCTTGCAACATTCATTTTTGACTGATCAATATTGCCGCAGTTCGGACATTTCCAGCCAAGTTTCCCGTCTTCTTCATAGATTTTTATCTCGCCGTCATATCCGCACACCTGACAGTAGTCACTTTTTGTGTTGAGTTCTGCATACATAATGTTATCATAGATAAAACGGATGACCTGAAGAACAGCATCAATGTTATCCTGCATATTGGGAACTTCAACATAACTTATGGCACCGCCGGGTGAAAGTGCCTGGAATTTTGATTCTGTGGCAAGTTTTTGAAAAGCATCAATTTCCTCTGTAACGTGAATGTGGTAGGAATTTGTGATGTAATTTCTGTCTGTCACACCTTTGATTTTTCCAAATCTTTTCTGAAGGCATTTTGCAAACTTATATGTTGTGGACTCCAGGGGCGTGCCATAAAGAGAATAGTGAATGTTTTCTGCCTCTTTCCATTTGGCACAGGCGTCGTTGAGTTTTTGCATAATTTCAAGGCCGAGTTTTTCACCCTCGGGCTCTGTGAGTTTTTTACCCGTGAGAGCATACACACATTCCCAAAGTCCTGCATAGCCAAGAGAAATTGTGGAATATCCGCCGTGAAGAAGTTTATCTATGCATTCACCCTTTTCAAGTCTTGCCAAAGCACCATGTTGCCAAAGGATTGGGGCAGCATCTGAACGTGTGCCCTCTAATCTTTCGTGACGGCATTGAAGTGCCCTGTGGCAAAGTTCAAGTCTTTCATCTAAAATCTGCCAGAATTTTTCAATGTCTTTTCCGTCAACTGCAGCAGAGCAAGCCGCATCAACAAGGTTAATGGTAACAACACCCTGATTGAATCTGCCGTAATATTTGGGGTTTCCTTCTTCGTCCACATAAGGCGTGAGGAAACTTCTGCAACCCATGCAGGTGTAGCAATGGCCGTCACCGTTTGAATCCACTTTCAACTTTAGCATTATTTTTTCTGAAATATAGTCAGGAACAAGTCTTTTTGCAGTGCATTTTGCAGAAAGTTCTGTGAGATACCAATAGGGTGATTCGGGTGTTATATTGTCTTCTTCAAGAACATATATGAGTTTTGGAAATGCAGGAGTGATATATACACCTGCTTCATTTTTAACTCCCTGATAGCGCTGAAGAAGAGTTTCTTCTATTATGATTGCAAGGTCTCTTTTTTCCTGCTCGTTTTTTGCCTCGCCAAGATACATAAACACAGTTATAAAAGGTGCCTGTCCGTTGGTTGTCATAAGTGTTACAACCTGATACTGAAGTGTCTGAACACCTCTTTGAATTTCTTTTCTTAAATTTCTTTCAACTATCTGAGAAACAATAATATCATCTGCAACTCCGCCCGATGCCATGATGGTCTCGATGGTTTCTTTTCTGATTTTTTCTCTTGAAACCTGAACAAAAGGTGCAAGATGAGCAAGAGATATGCTCTGTCCGCCATACTGACTCGATGCTACCTGTGCTATTATCTGAGTGGATATGTTACATGCTGTTGAAAAACTATGAGGTTTTTCAATCATTGTTCCGCTAATCACTGTACCGTTTTGAAGCATATCTTCCAAATTCACAAGGTCACAGTTATGCATATGCTGAGCATAATAGTCCGCATCGTGAAAGTGGATTATTCCATCTTCATGAGCCTGTACAATGTCAGGAGGAAGTAGAATTCTTTTTGCAAGGTCTTTTGAAACCTCTCCTGCCATATAGTCTCGCTGAACGCTGTTGACTGTGGGGTTTTTATTGGAATTTTCCTGTTTTACCTCTTCATTGTTACATTCAATGAGGCTGAGAATCTGATTGTCCGTAGTGTTGGCAACTCGGGCAAGATTACGGGTAAAACGATATCTTATGTATCTTTTTGCAGTTTCAGGCGCTCCCTGAAGTATTATGTGAGTCTCTACAAGTTCCTGAATTTCTTCAACAGAAAGACTTCTCCCCATTTCCTCGCAATGATCCTCAATCACATTTACAATATATTCAATCTGTCTTTTGGAAAGTTCCGGTCTTTTGTCACCTGATTCGTTCGCTTTTTCAATGGCAACTCTGATTTTTTCTCTGTCAAATTCTGTTTCAATTCCGCTACGTTTAACAATCTTCATAATTCATCACCTCTTATGTCAATATTTTTAGGATGCTGATACAGCCGATTACAAGAAAAGCGGCTTCGCCGCTCCGCCCTGCGGCGGACGTGCGGAGCAAATTCGCTTTTCTTAAGCCATGTGCATTTTTGAAAAGCAATTTTTTGCTTTTCAAAAAATTTTGCACGGCAATATGATAATATTTTAATTGTATAGGAACGAAGTTTCCTATACAATTAAAATAACAGGCACCCGTTGGGTGCCTGTTACTAATGATATTATGTTGTTAAAATGTTTTTTATTATTCAACAATCA
>JAZQJX010000026.1:0-15804 GCA_045541875.1 Clostridia bacterium
ACTCGATATGTTGCCTTGCGGCAACGAGATTTATATCATGTCGAGTTTTGAGTGAAACGAAAAACATATCGATTTTGTGATAACAAAAATATCGAGCAAACGAAGATTGCATATCGTCTTAATATAGTGTCATCTAAACCATTCGGCTCTTTATACAAAAATAAAATTAATTTTATACTTGCAAAATTCTCCCATATGTGAGATAATGTTATAACAACATTGAACGGAGGATAAGTTTTATGGAAAAAAGAAGCAGTTTTACAGGTAAACTCGGATTCATAATGGCTGCTGCAGGCTCTGCGGTAGGTCTTGGAAACATATGGCGTTTTCCTTATCTTGCAGCGCAGTACGGAGGAGGAATGTTCCTTCTTGTATATCTTTGCCTTGCAGTAACTTTCGGTTTTGCTCTTATGACAGCAGAAATTGCAATAGGACGAAAAACCGGCTTGAGTGCAATTGAAGCCTTTGGAAAACTCAATAAAAAATGGACATTTCTCGGATACATTGCCGCAATTGTTCCGGCAATCATCCTTCCTTATTATTCCGTAATCGGCGGATGGGTTGCAAAATACCTTTGGGTATTTGCGTCAGGAAGCGGAAATGCTGCTGCAAACAGTGAATATTTCGGTGCATTTATAGGCGCTGCACAAGAACCTCTTGCATGGTTTGCTTTGTTTATTGGTGCAACTGCACTTGTAGTTCTTTTTGGCGTTGAAAAGGGAATAGAAAAGGTATCAAAAATCATGATGCCCATACTTGTTGTCCTTTCAGTCATCATAGCCATATATGCAGTTTGCATGGATGGAGCAATGGAAGGCGTTAAATACTATTTTGTGCCAAACTTTGAACACTTCTCAGGAAAAACAGTTCTTGCGGCAATGGGACAACTTTTCTACTCAATGTCTCTTGCAATGGGCATTATGATAACTTACGGTTCATATATGAAAAAAGAAAACAGTGTTGAATCGTCAGTCGGTCAGATTGAAATATTTGACACAGGAATTGCTTTCATAGCAGGTCTCATGATCATACCGGCAATTTTTGCAGTTGGTAATCCTGAGACAGACCTCACAGCAGGTCCCGGTCTTATGTTTGTAATTCTGCCAAAACTCTTTGCTCAGATGCCCGGCGGTCAGATTATTGGGGCTGCATTTTTCCTGATGGTACTTTTTGCGGCACTCACATCATCGATTTCCCTTATGGAAACTGTTGTATCTGTGTTTATGGATAAGTTCAGATGCGGAAGAAAAGTTGCTTGCGTTCTTGTATTGGTGCTTTGTGCAATTCTCGGAATTCCCTCGTCTTTCGGAAACGGAATATGGTCGTCTGTAACCATTATGGGAATGGCATTCCTTGACTTCTTCGACTATATCAGTAACAGTGTTCTTATGCCGATTGTTGCATTATTCACCTGTATCTTTGTGGGATATGTAATTAAGCCTCAGAGCCTTGTTGATGAAATAGAAACAAACGGACAGAAATTCAAGAAAAAAGGACTTTTCACCATTGTTATCAAATATTTCGCACCTATATGCATAATCCTTATTCTTGCGTCATCGGTGGGTATAATTAAGTTATAAAACAAAACAGATAAAATCAAAAGGGCAGTTCAAACCTCAGTTTGAACTGCCCTTTTCTGATGCCATGCTTCTATGACATAAAATATTAAGATTTCTTGTTTGATATTATAAATCTTTAGTCCACATGATTTCCTTAGTGTTTTTATTGTTTTTCAAATACTTGTGCTTTACACACAGGTTTGATTGAATTTATATCATTCCAAACAAAAACCTTGTATGACTCTCCTTTTTTTACAAATGATATATCTACATTATTAATTCTTGTTTTACCTGTTGGCAGTGTAATATCCATAGGCTTGGAGATATTGGTAAATGAATCATTCTCGTATGTAACTGCAAAAATTATAGCATTCACAGTATTTTTAGTATTATTTACGCAATCTATACTGAAACTACTGTCATTATAATCAATTGAATCTACATCCAAAATTATACCTTCAATATCTGATTCAGGCTCGGTTATCTTTGAACCATATAATATTGAAGCATTTTTATCAAGAGTTATTGATTCATCCGGAAGAGCTGTTTCTAACATTACTATTATTTTTTTATTTGAATTTGCTTTGGCAAATTCAGTAATATCAACAGAGATTTCGTTGCCTTGTATAGAACCTGTTGAAATATTATCAGAAGATGTAAAATTCATAGATGAATTCCATGTAATATCTGATTTGAAATTATCAACAGCTTTTGCATATAAAGTAATCTTGTCGCCCTGAGATTCATGTACATTAACAGAAAATCTCACTCTTTCGCAATTAGAGTAATCTGCCCCCTCAAAGAAATATAGTGCATTATTTCTTCCAATTGCTTCATTAGCATTGCTGTTATACGGTGTAAGTGTAGTACCGGATTCACAGTTGTTGTAGTTTACATTTGAAATTTCGTTATTTATCACACCGATTGTGGCATCCAAAGATTGTGAACTCTGTGCCTCCTCAATAACAACGTCGTCTATATAATATGTCATTCTCCAGCTTGCATCTGCTTTACTGTCTGCATCGTACTTTCTTCTGTTTGTAGGCACTCCGGTTGTTCTGAATGTTAAAAGATTTATACTTGTACCAAGTGTTCCATCACCTAGCATATGCTCATCAACTGTGATATCGTAACTAAATTCATACCATTTATTTATCTCGTCAAAATTACAAACCATTGGTTGGTGTATGGTCTCTTTGCAGTCAACGCCATCTCTGGTAACCTTTGCTTCTGAAACAAATCCACACGTTAGTGATGATATTTCGTCAGCCTTTGCTCGAAATTTAACTTTAAAAGTTTTTCCAAGGTCGTCTTTTGTAAATTCATTTCTTCTGCTCGAATTGAGAGTTCCTATGAAGCTGACAGTATTATGCTGATTATATGGTCTCACGCAGAGTGCATAGTTGTCTTCTGATTCTTCAGATACATAAAAAGCAATATCAGGGTTATCAGTACCTTGAGCAGTAATGTTACTGTATGCATTTCCATTATTATTATTCCATACCCAGTTAAAAGTAAAATTAGTAAAATCACGAGCAAGATGCTTTTTTAGTCCTATCACATCTGCAATAGAAAGTGTAGTATTTTTATTTTCGGTATCGCCTACAAACACAAGCGTGATATCAGTAGCACCATTTCTATACATTTCTCTTGCAAAGCTGGTGATATCCAAATTGTAGCCTTTTCCTGTTGTGGCTGTAAACGTTTTAATGGGTGCTTTATTGTATGTTTTGGAAACATCAATGCTATGACTAATCAAATCATTTGCAGGAGCATTTTCAGCTGTTATGTTGTTAGCGGTCCAGGATTGGCCATCGTCTTTATCAGCAATTGCATATACTTTAATTAAGGCGCCGTCACCCGAGGTGCAATTTACTCTGACATTGGCAACACCACCATAGTAATCTTCCAAAGAAAATTTCGCATATGATTTTATACTTTCTTTGTCGAAGCCCAGGCTTCCGCTATTCACTTTCACAACATTATCGGTAGAATAATCAACATCAGCATTGTCGGCATTTTCAATGTATGTGCCTTTGGTTGATGAATTTGTTTGCTCATCATAAGAAGTCATTATAAGTGAAGGTGCACTACCTGATAATGAATCATTTACGCTTATTGTTACATCGGTAAATACCTCTTCGAACTTAAAATTATCAAAATATATAGGTTGTGATTTTTTTACATTTACAATTCCGGCAGATTTTGCAGCTTCTAAATTTGCATATGTAGTATAGGTATCATTAAGTCCGCGTTCGCCTGCATAATTAGGCGCATCCTTCTCACCGCTACCTGTCGCAAATCTTGAAGGGGCTACAGCGGCTTTTTCAGGTATTGTTGCAGTTCCTTTTATTTCCCCGGAGATTGTTAATATTCTTTTGTCAAATATTTCCCAATCTCTCGCATCATCCACAACATATTCCATTGAATAGTTTTTCCATTCATTTTTGACTGTATTGAATGCATGCCTGTAACCATCCTCATCTATCTGCATTTTATCACTATTTGCACCACCGGTCATAGTAGCATACAAAATACGCTCGGTAGTATCATAAACGTCATAACTGAACTTAAATCTTCTGCCGTAATCATCTGCTGTTAATCTTGAGCCTTTAAATCCACTTAAGTTCCATATCATTTGGTTATCTGCCACAATACTGTTACAACTGAGATCGTTATTTAAGTCAATATAATCACTTTCTCTTATGGCATAGTCAACCTTAAGATACGCGCCATCTCCACCTTCTATATCATCGTTTGAAATGGTTTTATCCAGATGAAGAACACCCGAACCCAAGTATAGCATAGTCTTATCATCGTCTGATGCACTGTAGGTTTTGAGTGTAACATTTTCTCCTTTGTTTTTACATACAATTTTAAATGCAACATCACCTACAACAGAATTGACATAATCTGTTACATCAAAATTATAGTCACCTTTACCGATAAGCCTGATTTCCCCAAGCTTATCTCCCGCTACAGAGTTTTCTAATTGCGATTTATCTATATTTGTTACAGCATATACTTCCAATGTGTTTGAAGCATCGTTAGTTACGCTTAGTCTGAGATTTGTATTTGATGAATTAAGAAAATCTTTATCAGGGAAAAGAATATATGCCGCATTTGTATCAGAAATTTCTCCATTTGAGATAAACTTAGCTTTAACTTGCTGTCCGATTTTTGTTGTGAATGTCTTTTCAACCGTTTTTTGCAAATTGCTTCCATTTTCACATACTATGGTATCAGGTACGGTTATTTCATAACTATAACCATACTCAATGTTATGCGGAACAAACTCCCAGGTCATTCCACCATATGAAGGTGTCCATACGCCTATTACCTTTTTGGATGTTTGTGAATTAACAATGGATATTTTTTTGATTTCCTGCTCTGAAATAACACCTGTAAACTGGAATGTAATCTTATTGTCTACATCCATTTCGTAATTATCGGATACATTAATGTATAAGCACTTAGCACCCTCACCTTTTAGCCAATAATCAGATGTATCTAAAAATGCTTCGTAAACATCAACTCCATAATCTCTGTCAATACCATATCCTATTTTATGACCAAGATTTTCACAAACGAGATTTACACAAGGTACATCGGCACTTTTTGCATAGTTCATAACATATAAATAGTGGTTATAGTATGAACCATATGCCTGCATAGTACCTGAATTGAAAAGTGGTGATGAACCTTCTACAATTTTTTCTCCTCCAAGGCCACAGTTTGCATATACAAAGTTGGCTATTGAAGGAATCTTGCTTCCGTCCATATATGTCTGATATGGTTGCTCCTTTGGTTCTCTTATAATTGTGTTTCCCGGGTTGTTCACGTCATCGTTATAATATGGATCCACATATCCAAGTGAAGCGTATGCAGGATCGTTAATGGCTTCATATCTTGTTTCACCAAGATGTCCCTCGTGATATCTGAAATCTTCAACCTGTTCAGGATTTGGATTTGCCAATCTTGTCATATGTCCGCCTTTAGAGTTGCCGAAAATTCCGATAGCGTCTACATCTATTTCATATTCTCTGTTATCATCTGTGGGGTCACCGAGAAGTCGTATTTTTCTCATTAAAGCAGTATCCGCCTTCATATCGTCAAAAATACCCATTGAATAACTTTGGTTGAAACCTGAAACTGCATTTGTAAAGCCTGTACCCTGAAAATCACCGTAACTGTTGTCGTCAGAATACATAGGAACAAATGTATAATCAGCTATAATACCTATGTATCCGCCAAAAAGGAACCCGTTAAAGGTGAATCTGTCATCATATATAAAATTATAAGGTCTGTTGTTTCCCGAAGATCTTAAGACCATAACAGGAACTTTTTCCGTTACACTTGTAGGATAAATAATATCCATATAAAGATTAAAATCCAAAGGAGCACCATCCGGATTTACGCAATCGTAGATAGTCATAGGGTTTTCGTCAGTAAATGAATTTGTATAATCCCAGACTGTTGTTTTCTTACCGTCTATTGTTATAATATCATTTCTTCTGACAGAGGTAAAATCATTTTTCCATACCTCCACTATATATTCCATATCACCGGCTGAACCGTATTCATCATATGAAAAATACTTAACTTCAAAGTCAATGTCATATCCTGATGGTACAATATAGCAATTATGCGGAACAGAAACTACATTATTTACATAATTTCCATTTGCTACATCGTTTCTTAACTTGTGAGCACTTCTGTCAAGAGCCTGACCTGTTGCAAGAGGATTATTCATATAGTCAAGGACAACAACAATGCAATCTCTGTCGATGAATCTTTTCACAATTTCATTGTCAGAGTCATTGCCTATTCGTTCGGTGTTAGTGTTTATAACATACAAAATGATGTTGTTTCCTTTATATCCTCCAACATAGTTCTTGTTTTCATCATAATAAGTATGTAATTTTACAGGGATACCTATTATCCCGTCAGATGTAAGCGAATATGTATTTTTTAAATACATACTTACTTCATTTAATGAATCAGGTGTGCTTTGTGTTGAAGCAAAAACCGATGCATTAACAGAACTAACTAAGAACATAACTAAAACGAGCAAAGAAATAAATTTCTTCATAATATTGCCTCCTTTTGTTTTTTATATAACATACTATACAGGCGTCTTTTTGTCAATGTATGACAATATGGTGTTTTTGTATAATACAATTTTGTTTTCGTACAAAAAAGCTTCATTTCACTAATTTGCGGCAATTTTTGATGTATAGTAGTTTTAGATGAAACCCTCTAAGGGTTATAACAGAGCCTGATTTCAAATACGGATATACTTTTCCTTCCATACTACAATTCAAAAATTTCGAGAGACATATCATTCAATTATTCTTACATGCCCATTTATACAAAGAAGGACTAATGCTTTGACATTAATCCTTTCGGGTACTGATGGTTTCAACTGTCATTTGCCTTGTGCATGTACTTTCAGTTTTTCTTGATACGGTTATTATATGCAGTGCAACATCCTTTCTTTGCTGAGTGGAAAAGGATTCTATTATATTACAGCCAACATACATTTTCCGTCATATTCTTTGAGAAAAACATCAAGAATTTGATGAGAAATATCGGTTTCGGATTTTACTCTCACCTTTATATAATTTGTCATATGACCTTCATATATTCCATCACCGATATGCTGTTCAAAAAGGACACTCTGAGTTGTGTTTTCAAAGGACTTCACATATTCCCTGTGAAGTTCTTTTGCTTTTTCAATCATTATTTTTGCTCTTTTTTCCCTTGTTTTTTTCTCAACCTGTCCATCCATCATAGCAGCCTTTGTACCTTTTCTGGGAGAGTAGGGGAAGACATGGACTTCAGAAAAACGAACATCTTCCATAAATTTAAGAGAAACTTCAAAATCTTCATCTGTTTCCATGGGAAATCCTGTTATGATATCTGTTGTGATGGCAGGATTTTCAAATGCATTCCTCAGCCTTTCAACAGCATCTTTATATTCTTTTGTTGTATATTTCCTGTTCATATTCCGGAGAGTTTTGTCGCATCCCGACTGGAGAGAAATGTGAAAATGATCGCACACCTTTTCCATTTTTGAAATTTCTCTGACAAAATTTTCATCAAGAACTCTCGGCTCAACGGAGCCAAGCCTTATTCTTTCAATTCCGTCAATGGCATTAACTGTTTTCACCGCATCAATGAGAGATGTGTTTTCAAGGTCTCTGCCGTAAGATCCGATGTGAATTCCTGTGAGGACAATTTCCCTGTATCCGTTTTTTGAAAGAGTTCTGACTTCTTTTTCAATATCTTCCAAAGGTCTGCTTCTCACAGGACCTCTTGCATAAGGGATGATGCAATAGGAACAAAATTCTGTGCATCCCTCTTCGATTTTTACAAATGCTCTTGTTTTATCTTCATAGGATGTGATCCACAGTCTTTCAAATTCTCTTTGTTTCAATATGTCAGAAATTTTTGTCTCTTTTTTTCCCGTCTTTAAAAATTCTTCTGCCATATCCACTATTTTTGCCCTGTCTTTTGTGCCGATAACAATTCCAACACCGGGAAGTTTTTTCACATCTTCGGGTGAAACCTGACTGTAGCATCCCGCAACACAAATGAGAGCATCGGGATTTTTCTTGTGGGCTCTTCCTATCATCTGTCTTGATTTTCGCTCGCCTGTACCTGTTACGGTGCAGGTGTTTATAACATATATGTCGCAAAAATCCTCAAAAGATTTTATTTCATATCCTCTTTCTTTAAAAAGAGTGATCATAGCCTCTGTTTCATATTGATTGACTTTGCACCCGAGAGTACAAAAAGACACAGATTTCATATGTATAACTCCTCATTCTTATCATAGTTTATATTATACACATTTTACAAATATTTTCAAGTGTCCTATCAACTTACTTGACACAAAGGGATTTTAGTTGTATTATAGATGTGTACTTAGCATACATATAAATAATGAAGTCACAGGAGGAAATTATTATGAAAACATTTAATGTACAGATCAGTTCCATAGGCGATGTTAAGAATTTTGTAAACATTGTCGGAAAGTATGACTTTGATATTGATTTAATTTCCGACAGATATGTTGTAGATGCAAAATCAATTATGGGTATTTTCAGCCTTGACCTTACAAAACCCATAAAAGTTCAGCTTCACTCAGAAGACACACAGTCTATCGAGGCAGAACTTGCGCCTTATATTGTTAAATAAACAAATGGCTGCAAAGGCGTAGTGTTTATTGGAGCACTACGCCTGTTTTTTGCTATGCGGAAAGTACCTGAAAGGAGAAGATGAGATGTATCATTTGTACAAACTCGATGACTATGAAACAAAACTTGTCATTTTGTATTCACTTCACAATCTTAAAATGAGTCCCAACTATGCAACACTCAGTCAGGTGGTATCCTCATCTGCAGATGTACAGTATTTTGAACTTCAGGAATATCTTGAAGCACTTCTTGAAATGGGAAGTGTGAAAGAATCTGTGGTTTCGGGAGAAAATATATATTCCATAACAACCCTTGGTGAGGAAACCTGCGAATATTTTTCAAAAAGGATTCCGGCAAGTGTGAGAGAAAAGGTTGAGAATGCGGCAAAACTTGTGAACAATGACAAAAGCGATCAGAATAAAATTTATGCAGACTATATTCCCATAAACGAAAATGAATATAAGGTTGTATGCGGAATAAAAGAAGAAAATGTCAAACTTCTTGATTTTGAAATGTACGCCGGATCAAAGGAAAGAGCAAAAAAGATATGTGCATATTTCAAAGACCATACCAATGAATTTTATATGAATATTGTTTCTCACCTTGAAGAAAATATGAACACGCCGCCACCTGATGTGGAAGAATAAGAGGTAAAAAATGCTTTATACACAAAGTTTTTCAAAACTTATAGATGTTTTCAGAAAAATGCCCGGAGTGGGCAGTAAGAGTGCAGTTCGTATGGCATATCACGTTTTGGCAATGTCAGATGAAGAAGTGGAAGAAATGGTAAACACCATTAAAAACGCTAAGGAAAAAATAGGGTATTGCTCAGTTTGTCAGAATACAACAGAGTCAGACCCTTGCGAAATCTGTTCAAATCCAAAAAGGGATTCCTCTGTAATATGCGTTGTAGAACAACCAAAAGATGTTGTGGCTTTGGAGAAAACAAGGGAATATTATGGAACATATCACGTTTTACACGGTTGCATTTCGCCCATGGATTCTGTCGGCCCGGAAGATATAAAGATAAAAGAACTTCTTGGAAGAATTTCAGACGGAGAAGTTAAAGAAGTCATAATGGCAATCAGCCCAAGCATTGAGGGTGAGGCGACCACAATGTATATTTCAAGACTTTTAAAACCCTTTGACATAAAGGTTACAAGAATTGCCTACGGCATCCCTGTTGGCGGAGACCTTGAATATGCAGATCAGGTTACCCTTGCAAAGGCAATAGAGGGCAGAAGAGAAATTTGACTCTTTAAAACATAAATTAATGGGCTGTCTCTTCAAGTGCATAATTATGCTGATTATACACTTGAAGAGACAGCCCTGTTATTTTTGTTATTTGTATACTGAACTTTACAATTTATAATTCACATTTTTTTGCTTCATAATATTCCTTTGCTTCTGCATTAGCCTTTTTCATATTCTCGTAAGCAATGGTTTTTTCACCGTTTTCAGAAATGGGATGATTGTGCCACCATCCACCGGTATAGCACGCCCAAATAAAGGTTTTTGCTCCGTATCTGATGGCATTTAATATCTGAAATCTCATCTGTTCCAAAGATATGATTTTTTTGTCATCCGACGAACTTACTTGCCCTACAACCCACATATCCTTTCCGTATTTCTTGCAAGCATCTGACACAACGGAAAGATTTTCAAGATACAAATCCGTATTTTCACAAGAATAGGGATAGTGGTCAAAGCAAACATAATCAAGAGGAACAGTTTCGCAATATTTCTCAATATATTCTCTGTATGTTTCGCATCCCCATTGCTTTTTTCTTTCATTTTCGTTGCATGTTGCATATGTACCATAGTTTGGATACAGATTGGTGTACGGAAAGGGGAGAGTGTTTTTTTCTTTAAAGAGTGATACGATTTTTTGAACATACCCAAAATCTTTTGATGATATTTCATCCCCTAAATCAATTCCCCAAACGGCATTGTGATGAACATATTTATCAAGTGATGTTTCATATTTTTCCAATGGGCAGTTGTTTTCCATTTCACCACTTTTTTCGCCTTCCGATCCCCACCAATGAGGAAGAACATCCGAGAGAATTGCACCAATTGAGTATTTTTCAAAAAGGTCAAGGGTTTTTGTATCATAGTTCATAGAGACAATGAAATCTATCATTGCCTCTTTAATGTCTTTTATGTGGTTTTCTGTTCTTGCATACGGCCTTAAAATATATGCACCGATTCTTAAACTGTTCATCCGTAAATCCTATCCTTTATTGCCCTGAAGTTTTCTTCGGATGTTCCGTGCATAAGGGGAGGAACGTCAAAGAGACCGTGAAGTTTTCCTCCGGGATCAAATCTGTCCATACCGCCGAGTTTTCCGCTGTGATCTGTTCCGCCTGAAATGTAGAGATTATATTCTTTTGCAATTTTTTCAGTCTCGCGTATTTCGTCAAGGTCAAGATCGGGATGCCATGCTTCGATACCTTTGAGTCCGAGTTTTACAAGTCCGGGAACATATTGAAGCTGATTGTGGGGATGTGCAAGTGTTGCAATACCGCCTGCGCTGTTTATGAGGTCAATAACCTCATCGGGTTCCCAGAGTCTGTTTGGCATAATGTCATATACGAACTGATTTTCAGGACCGTGATTGAAATATGTTTTATAGAAATTGTTGTAGTCGAGCATTGTCACATCGCCTCTTTTTAAAAGAGTGCGGAAAACGTGGTCAACGCAAAACCATACAATACCCGGATTTGCTTTTTCAACATCTTCCCAGGTTATTCCCATAAGAGTTCCGCCTTTTGAGCCTTTGTCAAAAAGAGTTCTTGTCCTGAAGGTTTCTCTTTCAGCCATAAGAGCACAATATTCCTGAACACCTTTATGGTTTATGTCAAAATCGAGGCCTGTTATGTGATATGCTTCTTCAACACCAACACAGGTAAACTCAATTCCTGTCACATATTCCAGTCCGTTTTTGTTGCATGCATCTATAAACTCGGGCACTCCGCTCATGGAATCGTGGTCTGTGAGGGCAACAGCCTTGTATCCCTCATCCTTTGCCATTTCAACTAAAGTTGTGGGGCTGAATTCACCGTCTGAGTGTGTTGAATGCATGTGAAGATTTGCAAATTGTATTACTTTGTTTTCCATTTCTTTTCCTCCTTAAAATGTATCTTTAAAATTCCAGTTCTTTTCTTAAATATCCTCTTGTGTCTGCTCTTTTTCCGGATTTATCTCCAATGGATACTCTCACAAAAATCGCTCTTTCGTCAATTTCAAAATCTGCAGATGTGATTGTCTCACCGTCTTTTGCGCGAACTACTTTGGGAGATTTGCTTCCTGTATAGACAATTATGTTATCAACTTCCGAACACTCAATATGAATTTTGTTTCCATCCATTGAAACTTCTTTAAACACCGGTCCCATTGAAGAATACATTTCCCCGGTTTCCATTGCCTCAAAAATGGAATCATAAGAAAATTCATCCGGCATGATCATAGTGAATCCGCCGTAGGAGTCACAAAGGGGATGGTCATCGGGATAACCGTTGTGATTGTCATCTGATGAGTGGCAGAAAACATTTTTGCCGTTGAATAAAAGTTTGTTATAGAGGTTTCCGTTATATTCAATGGCATTGCCTATATATGCAGAATAGTTGCACATCTCCATACTGAAAAATCCTTCGTACTGCATTATATCTTTTTCATTTTCCATTGACCAGCAAGGATGATTATATGCAACAATATATCCGTTTTCATTTGCTTCTTTTATAAACTTGTTTATATATGAAACGCTGTATTCTCTTGTGGTCTGAACGCCTGCCTTTGGAAGGCTTTCCGCTCTTTCCTTTGATATGTATTTACAATAAGGTGCGTTATAGCATATTATGGTTTCATCTTTCTGGTCTCTTGCAAAAAGATTGAGATGGATTTCACAGTCATAAACATTATATCCGCAGTTCTTATCTTTTCTTATATATGCTTCATATCCTGTTATGGTTATAAAATCTTCATCATCAAGATATGAATGACAATTAGGACATTCGTGGTCTGTTATAGAAAGAATGGAATATCCGTGTTTTTTATACATTTCTTTCAGTTCTTCCGGTGTTCTTTTTCCATCAGAAAGATTACTGTGGCAATGCAGGTTTGCCTTGTATTGTTTTTTGAGTGGTGAAATGAGGTATATCATGTAAAACTCCTTTCGTCCAAAATCCTTATTATACAATTATTATACTCCTGTAATATAAAGAAATCAAGGCAAACAGAATAAAAGTCAAAAACTAAGTAAAAATATTGCAGAACGGTATCCGCAGAGAGAATACAGATTGTTATATAACATATAAACCGCAAAGGATTTATGAATATTTTAAACTTCAATTAAATATAGTATTATAGCTTGACTAAAGACAGATTTTCAATGGTTTTTGTCAGGACTTGACAAGTTTGTTTTTTGTGGTATAATATTTAGAATGACAATATCTTGCCTTATCTTGCCCAATGGATAAGGACCACAATTATTTTTATAAAAATTGGGCAGAAAGGCATTGGTTATAAATTATGGCAAAACAGGTAGTACTCACTCCGGACGGACTCAAAAAATTAGAGGACGAACTTGAATATCTCAAGGTTACCGGAAGAAAAGAAATCGCTGAAAAAATCAAAATAGCAAGAGGATTTGGCGATCTTTCCGAAAATGCAGAATATGATGCTGCAAAAGATGCTCAGGCAACGATGGAAGAAAGAATTTCCAAAATTGAAGAAATGCTGAAAAATGCGGTTGTTGTTGATGTTGATGACATCGGAACTGATGTTGTGGGCATTTGCTCAAAAGTTAAGGTTTACGATGAAGACTTTGAAGAGGAAGAAGTATACACAATCGTAGGTTCCACAGAGGCAGACCCGGATTCCAACAAGATTTCCGATGAATCTCCAATAGGCAGAGCACTTATTGGCAGAAAAGTTGGCGATGTTGTGTCAATCGAGACCCCCGGAGGAGTTTTTGAACTTAAAATACTTGAAATTTCAAAATAATTTTTTACAAACATAAAGATGGGAGGAACTTCACCCATGAGTGAACAGACAAATGTAAACATTGAACAAACAGATCTCAGCGAAATCCTTCAGGTACGCAGAGACAAACTTAAAGAACTTCAGGGCGCAGGCATGGATCCCTTTGAAATCACCAAATTTTCAAGAACCCACACTGCATCTCAGGTAAAAGATGACTACACCGAAGAGGAAAGAGAAATCACCAAACGCGGAAGCGATGTGCCTGAGAAAATCATGGCAAAGGTTTCGGCATTAGACGGCAAGAATGTTGTTGTTGCAGGCCGTATCATGTCAAAACGCGGAATGGGTAAAGTAGGATTTCTGCATGTTTCTGATATGACAGGTCAGATTCAGCTTTTTGTAAAAAAAGATATCTTAGGTGAAGATGAATATAACCGTTTCAAGAAACTTGACATCGGTGACATTGTCGGTGCAGAGGGTGAAGTTTTCACAACTCAGACAGGTGAGATTTCAATCAGAGTAAATTCTGTTACTCTTCTTTCAAAATCTCTTCAGCCTCTTCCTGAAAAGTTCCATGGAATGACAAACACTGATCTTCGTTACCGTCAGAGATATGTTGACCTTATCATGAATGAAGATGTAAAAGACACGTTCATCAAACGTTCAAAAATCATCTCTTCCATAAGAAGATATCTTGACGGCGAAGGATTTTTGGAAGTTGAAACTCCCATGCTTGTTGCAAATGCCGGCGGTGCTGCAGCAAGACCTTTTGAAACTCATTTCAATGCACTTGACGAAGATTTCAAACTCCGTATTTCTCTTGAACTCTATCTCAAACGTCTCATTGTCGGCGGTTTAGAGAGAGTTTATGAAATCGGACGAGTTTTCAGAAATGAAGGACTTGACACCCGTCACAACCCTGAGTTCACTCTTATGGAACTCTATCAGGCATACACAGACTATCACGGAATGATGGACCTTACAGAAAACCTCTACCGCCATGTAGCAATGGAGGTTTTAGGCACAACAAAAATTGTATATAACGGCATTGAAATGGATCTCGGAAAACCCTTTGAAAGAATCACCATGGTTGATGCTGTTAAAAAATATGCAGGTGTTGACTTTAACGAAATCAATTCAGTTGAAGAAGCACGTGCGGCTGCAAAAGAACATCACGTTGAATTTGAAGATCATCACAAAAAGGGCGACATATTAAACCTCTTCTTTGAAGAGTTTGTTGAAGAACATCTTCTCCAGCCCACATTTGTTATGGATCATCCTGTTGAGATTTCACCTCTCACAAAGAAAAAACCGGGAAATCCCGATTATGTTGAACGTTTCGAGTTCTTTATGAACGGATGGGAAATGGCAAATGCATATTCAGAACTTAACGATCCCATTGATCAGAGAGAACGTTTCAAAGCACAGGAAGCGCTTCTTGCCCTTGGCGATGAAGAAGCAAATACAACTGATGAAGACTTTATGAGAGCACTTGAAATCGGTATGCCTCCCACAGGCGGTATCGGATTTGGTATTGACAGAATGTGTATGCTGCTCACAGATTCTGCCGCAATAAGAGATGTGCTTTTGTTCCCGACAATGAAGACGATTGATAAATAAAACACCGTGTTTTCAAGGGTTTACGGGTAACAGATAACCAAAATTACCCACATTTTACCCATTTTAATGAATTGAAAACCGACTATATGACAATAAAAGACCTATCTTTGTTTATAGAGCAAAGGTAGGTCTTTTTTGCTGTATAGGGAATTACGCAGAATTCAGTTCGCGAGACAAGATGTATATCAAATTACGCTCGCGACTCAGGCTGCAGGCTCAGCCTGCTTTTTTACTGTATAGGAAACTTCGTTCCTATACAGTAAAAAATAATTATATTGCCGTGCAAATTTTTTTTGAAAGGCAAATTTGCTTTTCAAAAATGCACATGGCTTAAGAAAAGCGAATTTGCTCCGCGCTTCCGCCGCAGGCGGTGCGGCGAAGCCGCTTTTCTTGTTTTCGGAAATATTCAGTAACATCATCTATTTTATTCGTGTTATAAT
>JAZQJX010000027.1:0-27262 GCA_045541875.1 Clostridia bacterium
TAGTGCAGTAAGACTTGAACACCTATTGGTTTTAGCAGGGCAATTTTCCCTAAAACTGTGTCAAACCCCTTGATAATACGGAAGTATTCCCTGCGAGCTTTTCCTTGTTTTAGAAAAAATTGCCACTGATAAAACTGCTCACATCTCAAACGGATTATTTTTAGGAGAATTTTACTGCGGAGGTCGCAGATGGGCTGTCGCCCTTCAAGACTGACAAATTGAAAGGCTTCAAAAATAATTCGTTTGAGACAACAGGGGTTCGAGTCTTACTGCACTAGAAAAAAATTTTCGCAGTTACATTAATTTTTTTGCCACATAATACCGGCAGTACAATTTTTTCCAAAACAAAATGCAACTTAAGTCAGGCTATAATCACATAGACAGATATTGCATCTCAGTTTACAATTTACTACTTGAAATAAAGAGCAAATCCGCCCTTTTGAACATAGAGACTTTCTCCCCTTATGCTCACTTTGTGGCATATGACGGCAGAGTTTGTCTCTGTTTTATATTCATCGTCTGACATATTTATAATTCCGACGGCTTTTTCCTTTTCAGTTTCTCTTTTCATAATCATAACACCCAAGGTGTGAGAAAAACTGATTGTTCCCTTTTGAAGTGCAGGATGTGAATTCTTGATTTTTCCCAATTCCCTGAAAAATTCGCAAATTTCGTTGCCTGTTTCATCCCATTTAAAATATCCTCTGGAAAAGGGGTCTCCAAATCCCTCCATGCCGATTTCATCACCATAATATATGCAGGCAGTTCCCGGAAGAAAATACTGCAAAAATGAAGCGACATAGAGTCTGTCTTTTGCATCGGAACGCATTTTTTCATTCATTTTAAATGAGGCTTTTTCTTCCTTCGTCATTGCCTCATCCGCATCCGACAGGCAGGTTATGATTCGGCTTGTGTCGTGAGTTGAAAGAGAATTCATAAGGCTGTGAAGAGAGTCTTTGGGATAGTTTTCGGCAATAGTCATAACCTCCCTTTCAAATTCCTCACCGTTTTTTCTCTTTGTCACATAATCTATTATTGCATTTTTGAAAACATAATTCATAACAGAGTCAAGTTCTGAATGAGTAAAATATTTTCTTCTCACGCCATAACTTATTTTGTTTGATGCATCCTCCCACACTTCACCGATGAGAAAACTGTCTTTTTTGATTTCTTTTACTTTTTTCCTCAGAAGATATATGAATTCATCGGGGAGTTCGTCTGCCACATCAAGTCTGAATCCGTCAGCGCCTTTCCCCATCCAATGGGAGATGACTGAATCGGGCGATGAAATTATATAGTCAACAAACCCCTGACTCATTTCATCTGTGCAGGGAAGTGTTTCAATTCCCCACCAGGTTTCATAATCGTTTTTGTTTTCCCCAAACTTAAACCAGTCTTTATAGGGAGATTCACTGTTATGAAAAGCACCGTCACCAAATTCATTTTCCTTGTCAAAATATATGCTTCTTGATCCTGTGTGTGAAAAAACACCGTCAAGAATAATTCTGATGTCCCTTGAGTGTGCCTCGGTGCAAAGGTTTTCAAAATCCTTTTCGCACCCTAAAAGAGGATCGATTCTTTTATAGTCACAGGTGTCATATCTGTGATTTGAATATGCCATAAAAATGGGGTTTAAATATATTACGGAAACTCCAAGAGATTTTATATAGTCAAGTTTTTTTGTTATTCCCTTAAGATTTCCTCCAAAAAAATCACAGTTTAAAATTTTCCCGTTTTCATCAGGGCGAAAATCGGGAATGTCGTCTTTGTTTTCGTGAATGTAAAATGGGCAAAGTTTGCCATCTGAATTTTCAATCTCCTGTGCATAGAATCTGTCAGGGAAAATCTGATACATAACTTTTCCCTTAAAGATTTCGGGAACAGAAAAACCTTTTTCATAGCAACTTATCTGCCACTTTTCTCCAACGCCTATGTTTGTCTGGTCATATCCCTGACGGAAAAGTTCAAATTCCGAACCTTTTGTGAAGATTTTAAAATGGTAAAAATATAATCCTTTTTCAGAAAGAGAGAATTTGCATCCGTAGGTTTCATATACACCGTCTTCTGATATCAGATGCATAGGAACAGAATGACTTTCTCCTGTGTGGTCGTTGCAAAAAAGAATTTTTGCATCATAGGTTTCACACGATGAGGGAATCTTTATGGAAACAAAGCATTCCTCCCCCTCGCAAAGCGCCCCGAAAGGATTTTTATATTCACTTTTTTTACTGTCATATAAAATACGCAAAAATAATCACCTGCTGTTGTTTTTATTTCCAAGACGTGAAAAGAATGAAAATGTAAAAGGCCAGATTCCGCAGGCAAAAAGCGATATGAGAAAATATCTTACTGCGCCTGATAGGGGATGATTTAAAAAGACAATTTCAAGAGGCATTTTAAGACCTTCTTTTATTATAAAGACAATAAGCGTTCCGAAAATCAGTTTTATAATTTGTGCCCACCACACAGCCTTTGTATCAAAGTTTATGTGCTTTTGGTCAATTTCATACCCAAGCCATATGCCAAGAACTATTCCAAGAATCCTGAAAGAATTACCCCTTGCTTCCGTAAAGTTTGCAAGATCCGTGCTTTGAGGGAATTTATAAAGTTCCATATAAAGAACAAAGGCAAATGAAAAGAAAACCATCAAAGCAAAATTAATTCTCATTTTTCTTTTGCACTCGGTAAGTTTCCCTAAAAAAGGCGTCATTATGAACGTGAGAAAAACTGCAATTACAACAGACACACCCACATCAAGAGGCGTGTGTACTCCGAGATACATCCTTGAAAAAGGGATAAGAACACAAAGAATTATGCACACATATCTTATGACTTTTATGCTAAATGCCCTTGCGATAGATGCATATGTTCCGACGGAAATCTGAGTGTGTCCCGATGGAAATGAATATCCTCCGGCCTCGCCCCTTGCAGACTCCACAATGGTGAAACTTTTATCTTTCACCCAGGGCCTTGGAACACGGCAGAAAATTTTGAGAAACTGATTTGTTAAAAGTCCCCAAAACCCAACCATAAGACAATAATAGCCTTTTTTCTTGTCTGCACACCAAAAGAGGATAAAACTTATTACTATAAAAATGGATTCTTCCCCAAAATGTGTTATGAAGGAGAAAACAGAGTCCCAAAAGGGTGTGCGAAGTGATTCCAAAAGTTTTAAAAATTCCATATGTTTCTACCTTTTATATCAGATTGTAAGTCTGAAATCAGACAACCTTGTACACAAGAGCAAATCTGTCACCATCTTTGATTCCTGTTTCACTAACGCCTGTGGTGAGTTGAAGTCCGTCTTTTTCCAGAGACCAGAAACTCCTGTTTTTATCATAGTCTGCTTCCATACCATTGACATGTGTCACATAAACCCCGTAGGGTCCTTCATCTCCTGAAATTATGTTATGTTCCAGAAGGGCATCTGCAAGAAATTCCGCATTGGTTCTGAGAACAAATTCAACTGACTTTTCCTCTGCCTTAACCTCAAGTGTAATCGTCTTTTGCCCTTCCCCGAAAGTCTGGTTTTCAGTGTAAGAAGCACTTTCCCAAAGGCTCACTTCCTCTTTCAGCATATTGCAGGATGCAAAAGTAAAAGAAAGAATTATGCCCAAAGCAACTGCCAGTATGTTTTTTATTTTTTTCATCTTCTTTCCCTCCGTTTGTTTTTGATACATAATTATTTCCTTTTGGTAAATTCAAGGGGTTTTCCCTCAGTGCCATATAAGAAGGGATCGCCATCTGTATGAACAAGAGTCAATGTATCATTTTTCACATTCCACATAAACTCACCGTTAAAAGGACCGCTTCCGTATGAATCTTCCATGTCAAGAGTGATTCTTGTTTTTTCAGATCCCCTTGCCCACTTTCCTCTGAAATGTACAATATACTCACTTTCATAAGGTCCGCATCTGTAAGAACCTGAACCGTCTGAATAAAGATCAAGCGAGAGCATCCACTGCTGTCCGTCTTCATCTCTCATCAGGCAGTCCCAGTTACCATTGACAGTCCAGAGTACAGGATCTCCTGTTGTATCTGCATTAAAGATTTCTTCCCCGTCACCTTTTGGTGTGAAGTTTCTGAAAGGTGTAAAATCAATGGCAATGGTTCTTTTTCCGAGTGAGTTTTCCATTTCGCCGAATTCTTCTTCTGATATCTGCATCTCTTCTGCTTTGTTTTTGTCATACTCTCCGGTTGTGTTGTGGAAAAAACCTATGTCTGTATAGTCATTGCTTCTCTCATATGAGAAGTTAAAATCACTGCATACAAGGTTTCCTTCTTCTCCGAGGGAATATGTGCCGAAGATCCTGTATGAGGCTCCGTTTGAACCGCCGTTATATATCTCACCTTTATCCATAAGAGAATAGGAGTTTCTGCTTCTGCCCTCAAGAACCAATGTGGGGCTGTCAATAACAAGAGTGTACATGGCATAGAGATCATTTTTTACATATGCGTATTCTTCATCATATGACTGACCGATCAAAAGTTCTTTTATGCCGTCGCCGTTTATGTCTTCAATTTTATATCCTATAACATCAAGTGCCTCATCTTCAAGATAACTTCCAACCTCTACAACGCCCATAAAACCTTCCTTGATATCACTTTGATTGGAAGCATATTCAATGGTATAATAATACTCTTCAAGAAGATTATCATACACTTTGTCATAGTCAACTGCTTTACCTGTCTCTGTTTCAGAGGCAGAACTTTCTGCCTTTTTTTCTGAAGTTTTGTCTTTGTTTTTTTCTTCGCATCCCCCAAAGGTTAATGCAAGGCAAAAAACCAATGCAAAAATTCCAAGTTTCTTTTTCATAAAAATTTCCCCCTTGATTTTATATGATACTATTTTATTTGCGGTTTCGTTTTTGTTTTTGCAGATATGTAAACTAAAATCTGCCCGATATGAATTCTCGTCGCGTCAGCGACATATCGAGTGCGAAGCACATATCGAGTCATTTATGACATATCGAGAATTCGCAAGAATTCATATCGACGATTTCATCTTTGATGAAATCATTATATAATTAGGTGATAGAAAAGATGCGTCATTTTTAATGAATTGACAACTGTCGTTGTCATGAATTGGCTAAAGCCATGAATTGTTGCTATCGCAACATGAATTGAATTGCCTATATAATGTACGAAGTGCAATTCATGAGCCGCAAGGCTCAATTCATGAAATCACAGATTTCAATTCACGCCGAAGGCAATTCATTGAGTTTGCTTTGCAAACTCATTATACCACACCGTTATTCATTAATCAATATTACACTTGTGATTTATTGCAGAAAATATGCACCTTAATCTTGTCCAAACTATTGACAAACAAAGGCTTGTGATATATACTATAATAGTATATTTATGTATTATGGTTAGTGTAAAAACAATGTCAGGAGGCATTATAATGTATAACAAGGTTGACACAAACCTCAATTTTGTTGAAAGAGAAAAACAAATTGAGAAGTTCTGGAAAGAAAATGACATATTCCAGAAAAGTATTGACACAAGAAAAGAAGGAGAAACCTACACCTTCTATGACGGCCCTCCAACTGCCAACGGAAAGCCTCATATAGGTCACGTTCTCACAAGGGTAATCAAAGATATGATTCCCCGTTATCGCACAATGAAAGGTCATAAGGTCCTCAGAAAAGCAGGTTGGGACACTCACGGTCTTCCCGTTGAACTTGAGGTTGAAAAACTTCTTGGTCTTGACGGAAAAGAACAGATTGAAAAATACGGTCTTGAACCTTTCATTTCAAAATGTAAGGAAAGCGTATGGCAATATAAGGGCATGTGGGAAGACTTTTCAGGCACAGTAGGTTTCTGGGCTGATATGGACGATCCCTATGTTACATATGACAACAACTTCATTGAATCGGAATGGTGGGCTTTAAAGCAGATATGGGAAAAAGGTCTTCTTTACAAAGGCTTTAAAATTGTTCCCTACTGCCCAAGATGCGGAACTCCCCTTTCATCTCACGAAGTGGCACAGGGATACAAGGCTGTCAAGGAACGCTCCGCCGTTGTACGTTTTAAGGTTATCGGCGAAGATGCATATTTCCTTGCATGGACAACCACTCCCTGGACTCTTCCCTCAAACGTTGCGCTTTGCGTAAACCCCGATGATGACTACTGCAAAGTAAAGGCTGCAGACGGATATACCTACTATATGGCAAATGCACTTCTTGACAAAGTTCTTTCACCTCTTGCCAAAGAAGACAAGCCTGCTTATGAAATCATTGAAAACTATAAAGGTGCTGACCTTGAATATAAAGAGTATGAGCCTCTTTTTGAATGTCAGAAAATCCCTTGCGAAAAGCAGGGCAAAAAGGCTCATTTTGTAACCTGCGACAGTTATGTTACAATGTCTGACGGTACAGGTATTGTTCACATTGCTCCCGCATTTGGTGAAGACGACGCAAATGTCGGAAGAAAATATGACCTTCCCTTTGTTCAGTTTGTAGATGCACAGGGTAATCTTACAGAAGAAACACCTTTTGCAGGTCTTTTTGTTAAAGATGCAGATCCCAAGGTTTTAGTAGACCTTGATTCAAGAGGACTTCTCTTTGATGCTCCCAAATTTGAGCATGACTATCCTTTCTGCTGGAGATGTGACACTCCTCTTATCTACTATGCAAGAGAGAGTTGGTTCATAAAAATGACTGCGGTAAGAGATGACCTTATCCGCAACAACAATACAATCAACTGGATTCCCGAATCAATCGGCACAGGCCGTTTCGGTGACTGGCTGAAAAACGTTCAGGACTGGGGCGTAAGCCGTGACAGATATTGGGGAACTCCGTTAAATATCTGGGAATGTTCCTGCGGCAAACGTCATTCCATTGGTTCAATTGAAGAACTCAAAAGCATGAGTGACAACTGTCCTGAGGAAATTGAACTCCACCGCCCATACATTGATGCAGTTACCATCAAATGTCCCGACTGTGGCGGTGAGATGACAAGAGTAAAAGAAGTTATCGACTGCTGGTTTGACTCAGGTGCAATGCCCTTTGCACAGTGGCACTATCCTTTTGAAAACAAAGAAATCTTCGATGACAACTTCCCTGCAGACTTTATCAGTGAAGCAGTTGACCAGACAAGAGGATGGTTCTATTCACTTCTTGCAATTTCAACTCTTATCTTTAATAAAGCCCCCTACAAAAACGTTATCGTTCTCGGTCACGTTCAGGATGAAAACGGACAGAAAATGTCCAAATCCAAAGGAAATGCAGTTGATCCTTTCGATGCACTCAAAGAACACGGTGCAGATGCCATCAGATGGTATTTCTATTCAAATTCTGCTCCTTGGCTTCCAAACCGTTTCCACAAAGGGGCTGTAACAGAAGGTCAGAGAAAGTTTATGGGAACTCTCTGGAACACATATGCATTCTTTGTACTTTATGCAAACATTGATGAGTTTGATGCAACAAAATATTCCCTTGAAAAAGACAAACTCGGTGTTCTTGACAGATGGATGCTTTCAAAACTAAACACTTTGGTAAAAGAAGTTGACGACAACCTTGCGAACTACAAAATCACCGAAACTGCAAGAATTCTTCAGAGTTTTGTTGATGAACTTTCAAACTGGTATGTAAGAAGAAGCCGTGAAAGATTCTGGGTTAAGGGTATGCCTCAGGACAAAATCAATGCATATATGACACTCTATACAACTCTTGTTACCCTCGCTAAAGTAAGCGCTCCCATGATTCCTTTCATGACAGAAGACATCTACCAGAATCTTGTTCGTTCAATAGATAAAGATGCTCCCGAAAGTATTCACCTTTGCGATTTCCCTGTTTGCGATGAAACTTTCATTGACAAAGCACTTGAAGAAGACATGGAAAAAGTTCTTGATGTGGTTGTTCTTGCAAGAGCGGCAAGAAATGCATCCGGCATCAAAAACCGTCAGCCTATCGGAAAAATGTTTGTCAAAGCAGACTTTGCACTCAGCGAGTTCTTCACAGACATCATAAAAGAAGAAATCAACGTTAAAGATGTTGAGTATACAGACGACGTTAAGGAATGTACAACCTACTCATTCAAGCCGCAACTCAGAACCGTTGGTCCGAAATACGGCAAATTCCTCGGAAAGATTCAGGCTGCCCTCTCATCTCTTAACGGCAATGAAGCAATGGCTGAACTTGAAGCAAATGGTGCTTTGAAATTTGACTTTGACGCAAACGTGGTGGAACTTACAAAAGAAGATCTTCTCATAGAATCTGCACAGGTTGAAGGTTTTGCATCCGAGACTGACAAGGGCATTACGGTTGTTCTTGACACACGTCTCACAGATGAACTCATCGAAGAAGGTTTTGTAAGAGAAATCATCAGTAAAATCCAGACAATGCGTAAGGATTCTCTCTTTGAAGTTATGGATCATATCAAAGTGTACACATCAGGAAATGATAAGATTGATGCCATAATGGACAGAAATGCAGACTTCATCAAAGAAGAAGTTTTAGCAGAAGAAATCCTCACAAATACAGATTCAGATGCAAGCAAAGAATGGAACATCAACGGTGAAAAAGTTAAAATCGGCGTTGAAAAAGTGTAATAAATCAAACGAAGAGCCAGACTCAACAATGAGTTTGGCTCTTCTTGAATGGCAGGACGGCAGATGAATGAATTGTGCCTTTCGGCACATGAAATGGCTACGCCATGAATTGAAACCTGCGGTTTCATGAATTGTTTGCTATGCAAACATTGTGGAACAAACTCGCTTTTGCGAGTTTGAATAACAATGAATTCCAAAGGAATTCAATTCATTGAGCGAAGCGAAGATTCATGACAACATTTGTTGTCAATTCATGCACCTTTAGGTGCAATGCATTTTCACTGATTGATTTTGAATCAGTGAAATGTTTAATTCAAAACATATATCCCAAAATTCAGATATAGTGCAAAAATGCACCACAAAAGATAAGGAATCTGAAGATTTCCTGTCCATAGTCTTTCTTTTCTGAAATCGGAAATCATTTTAATGATAACTCCAATGAGCAAAATCAACCACACAAAAGCAAAGAAAAATGCCTGAATGTTAAAAAATACTATGCTCCACAAAAAGTTCATTCCAAGATTTATAGCATATACTGTAAGAGCACTCGACCAGGTCTGCCCCTTGTCTTTCAGACTTTCCCACACCCCTGCACTGCTTATGCCCATAAGCACAAAAAGAATTGACCACACAACAGGGAAAAGCCACGCAGGCGGTGAAAGAGGCGGCTGATTCAGCGTTTCGTAAATGTTATTTGACCCCTGAGTCAAAAGTGCAGAAAGACCGCCGACGGCAAGGGCAATTAAAACAGAAATAATGTAGGACTTATACTTTTTCATATCTATACCTCCATATTTTTATAATATGAAATATAAATATTATTATGCACATGTTGACTTTTGATATGGAATAGTGATATAATGACAAAGAATAAAGGGAGTAGTTGGCACATATAATATATGTGTTTACAATGTCGTCAATACGGTTATAATGTTATAACCCGGCATGTAAGTCAGACTGAGAAAATCTCAGACTATCAACGAGACTTTACCGAATCGGCCTCAGAGGAGTTATCCGAACCTGTCTGAAAATGGTGTTTTCAGCATTATTTGGGATTATTACCCTTGAAAGGTATAAGTTGCGGTATTGTCTTTTTTTATTTACATACATCAAACAGACGGAGGTATTTTTTTATGGAAATGGCTTTACAAATTCTTATTCTTATCATCGGTTTTGCAATGCTCGTGAAAGGAGCCGACCATTTTGTTGACGGTGCTGCATCAATTGCAGCAAAGTTTAAAATTCCGCAACTCATAATCGGTCTGACCGTTGTGGCAATGGGAACAAGTGCACCTGAGGCTGCCGTGAGTATTTCTGCCGCATTTAAAGGAAGTGCAGACATTACAATCGGAAACATTTTGGGAAGTAACATTTTGAATATTCTTATCATCCTTGGTCTCTCTGCTCTCATATGCTCTCTTCCTGTTTCAAAATCCGTTGTAAATGTGAATCTTCCCATAGTTATCGGATCATCCATACTTCTTTTGATTCTTGGAATTGACGGAATGATTTCCCATATTGATGCCATAATTATATTCGCATGTTTCCTCGGATTTTTAACCTATATGATTATAAGTGCAATCCGCTCAAATCAGGACGGCGAAGATATAAAAGAAATGACAATGGCAAGGTCTTTAGTGATGACTGTTATCGGTCTTGTTTTAATCATTCTCGGAAGCCGTTTCACAGTTGACAGTGCAAGTTTTATTGCAGGAAAACTCGGACTTTCCGAAAGATTTATCGGTCTCACGGTTGTGGCTCTGGGCACATCTCTTCCCGAACTTTTCACATCTGTTGTTGCCGCAAAAAAGGGCAATGCGGACATAGCAATAGGAAATATTGTAGGAAGCAACATCTTCAACATTCTCTTTATTGTGGGACTTTCGGGAATAATTATTCCTGTGCCCTATGACAAAGCATTTATCTTTGATTCCCTTGTGTCTCTTGGAACAAGTGTTCTTCTTTTGCTCCTCACACTAAGAAAAGGCGAACTCAAAAGATGGGGCGGTTCAATCCTACTTTTATGCTACGCGGCATATTTTGCAGTGATAGTTTGATTATAGGAACAAAGTTTCCTATACAATAAAAAAGCAGGCTAAGCCTGCTTTTTTATTTACTATCTTTCATATATTGCAACAACAGCATCTGTCACAACACCATCTGTATATCTTGCAAAAAGAACTGATTCATCCGTCGAAATGGCAGTCGGTGATGCACTTTCCCATGGTGATTTTAACATAGGATGATATATGCTGATGTCAACACTTCTCGGAATGCTCACAATCTCTCCGTCATCAAGAGTTACAACAACTGCTTTGTCCTTGGATTTTTTTGACTCAATTTTACCTGCAATGAGTTCATATTTTTTGTCTGAGCCTTTTTCACCAATTTTAGAGCCGTTTGGAATGTAGGCGTTTTTACCCTGATTTATATCATCACCAAGACAAGAAAGAACAAAAATCCTGTCAATATGTCTCAGAAATCCGCTGTCAATCAGTAAAATATCACCTTTTTCTATATCAAAAAGAGAATTCCTTCCGCCGAGAACATCAATTTCCGCACTTTCCAAAAGAACTGATGAATATTCTTTTTCATCACCTGACAAAACGTAATTGAGACGGATTGCCTTATCACCATTTTCATCTCTCGTCTCTCTTGATGAAGTTACAAGAAGCAAATTCTTTGCGGGAACAAGGGTGTATATGTGCTCAAGGTCTGCACTGTTTCCATCATTATTGCTTTCCTGATTCTCTTTGTCTGCTTCTTCTTTTTCGGGAACTTCAGGAGAGTCAATTTCTTCCTTGCCTTGTGCATCATCTTTTTCCGTATGGTCAAGTGCCCTTATGACAAGAGCGCAAACTTCTGCTCTTGTAACAGGAAGATCCCCTCTGATTTCTCCGTTTTCATAGCCTTCAATTATACCTGCCTCAGATGCAGATGCCACCTTTTGACGATACTCTTCAGGTACTGTCTCAAAGTCGGAATACATCTCATCCAAAGTATTTTCCAAAGATACAAGACCAAGAACATCTGAAAGGGCTGATGCAATTTCCCATCTTTTGGCAGTTGCATCAGGAGAAAATTCCTTTTCATCAGACGGAATTATTCCTGTGCATTTTTCAATATATTCTTTTGCCCAGTGATTATTAACATCTTCAAATTTTGCCTCTTTTGAATCAAGTTTAAAGGAAAGAGAAAGGATTTTTGAAAATTCTGCTCTCGTAACATTATTTTCCGGTCTGAAAGTTAAATCCTCATAGCCTTCTATTACCTCTGATTTCACAAGATTATCAATATACTCCTTTGCCCAGTGTCCGTCTTTCACATCATCAAATGCAAAAGATACTGTTGCACAAAGGCAAATCATCACAGATAGCATCACGCATAATATTTTTTTCATAAAACTCACCTCTTTTTTATCTTGCAATACCAAAACACAGTCTGCATTTATTATAAAAATTTTATCACAGACAGACACCCGGCGTCAACGTAAATTTATTCCTGTCGCATCCGATGTTATTTATATAGTTTCAGAATATTCAAAAGCCAGTTTTTGGCATATCTGAACTGTCCTTCTTTTGTGAGATGGACACCGTCTTCTTCTAATATTACTGTTTTGTCCATATCTTTCATATGAATCAAAACATCATTTAAAAGTATGCCTGCGTTTTCAGCCTCTTCTCTCACAATCTGACTCATTGTATCTTTCATTTTTTGAAATTTTCCTTCATTCGTAAGATTATTTATTTTGCAGATTGCATCCTCATTTATGGGAGGAAGAGTTGAAATCATAATTTTGTCGGTTTGTTCCTTTGAAACTCGAAGAATTTCACGAATATTTCTGCGGTATTCTTCGGGGCTTACAATGGATAAACCGCCCGCCAATGTTCCTGAATCGTTTGTGCCTATCATAATTGAAATTATTTCAGCATCTGACTTTTTGATGTTTTCCTTTAAAAATCGGAGCATATCAACAGATGTGGCACCTGAAATTGCACCGTTGGTTGCCTGAAAGTCTGCAGCATATGTGGTTATTCCTCTATAACTTGTTCGCTCTGCTGTTATGGAATCTCCAATATATAAAATCCTTTTGCCGCGAAGTATTGACAAGTCTATTTCATTTTTTAAAATCTCTGCTTTTTCCTTTTGCCAGTTTTTGCAGTCTTCAATAAATTTGTCAACTTCTTCTTTTGAGGCCTGCATTTTCTGTTCATTATAAAAATCTTCTGTCTGAAACGAAAAAACCATGTCCTGAAGATTAAATCTGATAAAAAATTCGTTCATAATAAATGTCCTTCCAAAATTCAATTAACAAAGTTCAACCCCGCTCTTACATCGAGTTTGTTCCATAATGTTTGCATAGCAAACAATTCATGAAACCGGCACTTTCAATTCATGCCGAAGGCAAATCATGACGGCTTTGCCGTCAATTCATTGCTTTTTTAAATCTGGACTTTTTTACATCCCATAAGGAGATAGGAAAAAAAGATTCAGAATGGACAAACTGAGCCAAATCAAGGCTTGCCTTGGTTTGGGTTACCCGACGCTGTACAAAGGTACAGCGAGAGGCGAAGTTTGTTCATATCAAAAACATATGTTCAAAGAAAAAATCAGCCATTGATTTTTTCATCCTTAGAATATGTCAGTAAAACAAATCTATTTGAATTACATTTATATTATTCATCTTGTTTTTTGAGGTCTGGACTTTTTTTACATCTCCATTATTTCTATCTTTCTTCTCTGAAGTATGGCAGTCCAAGATGTTGTGGAGGCTGAGTTTCTCTTTTTCTTCTGACACTTGTTAGTATAAGCACAAGAATTGTTACCCCATAGGGAAGCATTTCAAAGAGTTTTATCAGTGTTATGGAAATGCCGGGGATATAGTGAGGAATAACATAGAGCGCACCGAAAAGAATCGAACCGAGTATTGCCATTGATGGTTTCCATACGGCAAATATTACAAGGGCAATTGCAAGCCAGCCTCTGTCTCCGAATGCATTGTTTGACCACACACCGTTTGCATAGTCCATAACATAATAAAGTCCGCCAAGACCTGCAATAGCACTTCCGATGCAGGTTGTGAGATATTTATATTTTGAAACATTTATTCCTGCCGCATCAGCCGTTGCAGGATTTTCGCCAACTGCACGAAGATGAAGTCCGACTCTTGTACGGTTGAGAACATAGGTTGCAACAAGTGCTATAACAACTGCAAGATATGCTAAAAATCCGTAGGATAAAAACATTTTTTCAAAAACATTAACACTTTCTCCAAGGGGAAGTGATGTTCTGAAAAGTTTGCTTGTGGCATTTAAGGAAATTGAAGGCACATCACTTTTTGTGATGGAGATAAGAGAGCCTCCGAAAAAGTTTCCGATGCCTATACCAAACGTGGTGAGGGCAAGACCTGTAACGTTCTGATTTGCCCTGAGAGTAACTGTGAGAAAACAGTATATGAGTCCCATTAAAGAAGCACCTATAATACAACTTATGAAAGGAATCAGAATTCCCCAGAGAGGACTTATGAGAGACGGATCTGAGAGACTTTGTTCATATAAAAATCCGCCTGCAACTCCGCTTATGGCACCCACATACATAATTCCAGGAATACCAAGATTAAGATTTCCCGATTTTTCTGTGAGTATTTCACCGGTAGAACCAAAAAGAAGCGGTATGCCCTGCATTACTGCACGGGTAAAAATTGTTGAAATAAGTGCAATCATTTTTCAGCCCCTCCTTCTGCCTTTACTCTTTTTATGGTGTAGTTAATAAAGAATTCGCATCCTATGATAAAGAAAATTATTATTCCCGTGATAATATCCGAAAAGGATGAATTCAGTCTGAAATTCTGAGAAATCTGCTCGGCGCCTCTGTCCAGAAATACAATAAGGAATGAAGTTAGTATCATGGTTATGGGGTTAAACTTTGCAAGCCATGATACCATGATTGCAGTAAAACCTCTTCCGCCGGCTGTGTCGGATTTGAGAGAGTGGTCAGTTCCTGCCACCAGAAGGAATCCTGCAATACCGCAGATTGCACCTGAAAGAAGCATTGTGCGATTTATTACTTTTTTAACGTTTATTCCGATATAGTTGGCGGTGTTTTCACTCTCACCCACAACTGATATTTCATAGCCCTGCTTGCTGTATTTGAGATACAGATACATAAACACTGTAAGAATCAGAACTATTATTATGTTTATGGCATAGTCATTTCCAAGAGACGGAAGCATTCCATATTCAAGAGGTCTTGGTGTTCCCGATCCCTTTGGCACTGACCATTCAAGGGTAAAATATGCAACAATCTGAGTTGCAATGTAGTTCATCATAAGTGTGAAAAGTGTTTCATTGGAATTCCACACAGATTTGAATATTGCAGGAATAAGCCCCCAGACAGCACCTGCTATGACACTTGTTACAAACATAACAGGAATAAGCAATGCAGTGGGAAGTTTACCTCCAAAACAGATAACACAAAAGGCTGTGGCAAATCCGCCGATCAAAACCTGTCCTTCTGCACCTATATTCCAGAATCTCATTTTAAATGCAGGAGTTACTGCAAGGGAAACGCAAAGAAGCATTGCTGTGTTTTGCATAAGATTCCACACTCTTCTTGATGTTCCGAATGCCCCCTCAAACATTGTGACATACACATTAATGGGATTAAGACCTGTGAGTGCAAATGTGATAACACCGCAAACTATGAGGGCGCAAAGGATTGCCGCAAATCTTATGAGATAGGATTTCCACCAGATTATGGAATCTCTTTTGGCAATGTGATAATTTGAAAAGGTAAGGATGTCTTTTATATTCATTTTCATTTTTCATCCTCCTCATTTAAAGATGTTTTTGTCATAAGAAGTCCTATTTCTTCTTTGTTTGTACTTCTTGCATCTACAATTCCCGTCACTTTGCCGCCACCAATAACCATGATGCGGTCACAAAGTTCGATTAAAACGTCAAGGTCTTCACCGACAAATATCACGGCTACACCCTTTTGTTTTTGTTCATTCAAAAGGTCATATATGGTATAGGCAGAGTTAATGTCAAGTCCTCTTACAGGATATGCCGCCATAAGCACCGTTGGAGATGCGGCAATTTCTCTTCCAACCAGAACTTTCTGAACATTACCGCCCGAAAGTCTTCTTACAGGTGTTGAAGCACCGGGAGTTACAACTCTTAAGTTCTTTATTACTTTTTCGGCAAGATCTCTCGGACCTTTTCTTTCAAGGAAAGCACTTTTTCCTTTTCTGTAACTTCTGAGCATCATATTGTCAACAATGTCCATATTGCCCACAAGTCCCATTCCGAGACGGTCTTCGGGAACAAAGGAAAGTCTTACGCCCATTTCACGGATCTGAAGAGGTGTTCTTCCGACAATATCTTCTTTTTCTCCGGTTTTGGGATTGTCATATATAATCCGTCCTCCATTTACTGTCTGAAGTCCTGAAATTGCCTCCAGAAGTTCTCTCTGTCCGCTTCCGGCAATACCTGCAATACCGAGAATTTCTCCTGAACGTGCAGTAAAGGATACAGAATCAAGAACTTTTATTCCCTCTCTGTTTATACATGTGAGATTTTCAACCTCAAGTCTGTCATGGGCATCTTCGGGTTCTTTTCTTTCTATGTTCAATTCAACCTTTTTTCCGACCATAAGTTCTGTGAGTTCAGTTTCATTTGTGTCTTTGGTTTCAACAGTTCCAACATATTCACCTTTTCTCAGAACCGCCACACGATCGGAAATTTCAAGAACTTCATTGAGTTTGTGAGTGATTATTATTATGGCTTTCCCGTCTTCTCTCATCTTTTTTAGGATGGCAAAAAGTTTTTTTGTTTCCTGGGGTGTGAGAACCGCTGTGGGTTCATCAAGGATTAAAATGTCTGCACCTCTGAAAAGGACTTTTACAATTTCTACTGTCTGTTTTTCTGAAACCGACATTTCATACACTTTTTTGTCCGGATCAATCCCAAATCCATACTGTCCGTCTATTTCTCTGATTCTTGAGGTGTATTCTTTCATATTGAAGCCCTTTTTGTCTTCAATTCCAAGAACAACATTTTGTGCAGCGCTGAACACATCAACAAGTTTAAAATGCTGATGTATCATTCCGATTTTATAGTCAAAAGCATCCTTTGGAGAGCGGATATGTGCTTCCTCACCGTCTATCAAAATCTTACCCTCATCGGGATAGTATATCCCTGAAATCATATTCATAAGGGTTGTTTTTCCGCTACCGTTTTCACCAAGAATTGCAAGAATTTCACCACGGTTCACACTCATGGAAACATTCTTATTTGCAATTACAGATCCGAAATATTTACTGATGTTTTTCAGTTCAAGTGTTGCAACGCTCATTATATATGCCTCCTTTTGCTATTTATTGACAAGAAAAAAGTGTCAATAATTCAACATTTTTTTGCTGTCAATAAACTAAATATAGGCGGAGTAAGACTACTCCGCCTATATATTTTTTCAGAAATTAATACATTTCGTTTGTAAGTTTGATTCCGTCAATTCTGATGTCGAAGTAAGGTGCACTTCTGTATTCAGATTCATGGAAGTAACCGTCTTTAATTACTTCTGTATCTGGAGTATAGTTATCGTCTGTATCAACGTCTGCCACGTAGGAATCAAGGTTTTTGCCGTCAACTGTAAATGTGTTTACATCAAACACCTTAACAGAGCCGTCAAGGAGACCTGCTTTAACTTCTTCAATCTTTTCAGCAGTGCCTTCTGCTGCAGCATTGAGGTTTACATCTGTGAGTTTAACAGATCCTTCTTTGATACCGCCGCACCAGTCATAGGGAATTTCAGCACCGTTCTGAACTGCTTTGATTGCAAATTCATAATAAGGTGTCCAGTCGATTCTTGAAGAAACGATGAATGTGTTGGGGCATGCTTTTTCTGTGCTTCCGTTGTAGGAAACGTTGGGGATGCCTGCGTTTTCACATGCTGTGGGAGCACCCATGGAATCTGCGTGCTGACTGATGAGAACACAGTTTGATTCAATAAGTTTTGTTGCTGCTTCTTTTTCAAGTGCTTCATCATACCAACTGCCTGTGAATGTTACTTCCATTGTAGCAGATGGGCAGATTGAACGAGCACCGAGGAAGAATGATGTGTAACCGGAAATAACTTCTGCATATGTAAATGCACCTACATAACCGATTTTTGCTTTATCCGGTGTGATTTTTCCTTCTTCAATCATTTCATTGAGTTTGAGACCTGCAGCAACACCTGCAAGATATCTGCCTTCATAGATTGAAGCGAAAGCATCATGGAAGTTGGCAACCTTTTCTGTATGTGCCATTGTACCTGTTGAGTGACAGAATTCTACATCGGGGAATTCTTTTGCTGCTTTAAGAATGTAGGGTTCGTGACCGAAACTGTTCGCAAACACGATGTTACATCCCTGGTCAGCAAGGTCTGCTGCTGCTTCATAACATTCATTACCTTCGGGAATGTTTGTTTTGAAGATTACCTGGCTGTCTGAAAGTCCGAGGATTTCCTGAACTTCGCGGGCAGCATCCATAAAGTTTTTGTCGTAGGTTGAGTTTTCATCGTGAAGGAAAATGAAACCTACTTTGAACTCTTCTTCTCCCTTTGAGCATGATACAAATGAAAGTACCATTGCAAATACGAGAAGCATTGCCAATAATTTTTTCATGGGTTTATACCTCCAAATAATAATGTTTGTCCATGACATAAAATGTCACAACAAAATCCTACCAATATTTTATAACATTTTCCCATCAAATACAATTAGAAAAAATGACAAAAATATACATACATTTCAATGCATTTTGCACCAAGACAACCTTTACCAGTATTTTTTCCAGTCAGGATTCAGATATCTCATGAGTGCTTCCATATAGAAATAGTCTCCCCAGATATTACATTCATCTATTCCGAGATTACCCGCATAATAATACGTTGCATGTTTTAAAAGTCCGTTTGATTTTTCATCATCTTTTGTGGTGTAGTTATCAATGAGAGATTCCATGATTTCATCTGCACACTTTTTGTAGCGTTCTCTGCGTTTCTCATCAAGAGGCATACATTTTAAAGCCTCTAAAAGTCCGCACACGGCAATTGACGCAGCAGATGAGTCTCTGGGTTCATCCCCCTCTGTGAAGGAGAGATCCCAATAGGCAACGTGGTCTTTGGGAAGATGGTCAAGATAGTAATCTACAATGCTGTAATATTTTTCCATATTTTCGTCGTTTTTCATGTATGAATATGTGAATGCAGGACCTGCAACACCCCATGCCTGACCTCTTGACCATGCACTTGTATCAGAAAGTCCCTGCTTTGTTCCGCCACCGAGCCTTTCACCTGTCTCCTGGTCAAAGTAGAAATTCTGAAAAGTTGAACCATCGGGACGAACAACCGTGTCCATTGTGGTATTGAAATGAGCAAATGCTTTTCTTGTGAACTCTTCATCACCAGTTTCTTTTCCTGCCCAGAAGAGAAGATGTATGTTCATAAGGCAGTCAATAATGAGTCTGTATAGTGTTTTTTCCGCACAGTCAGCATCTCCCGCAAGTTGAATGAACTGTCCTTTTTCCCTGAAACGGTTTGCGAGAACTTTAGCCGCGGCTATGGATTTTTCGCGAAGGGTTTCATCTCCTGTTATCTTATAGCCTGCAACTGTTGAAAGAGTGAATATGAATCCGATGTCATGGTCACCCATTCCTACCATATTGTCAACTCTGTTGAAAAATGTGGGAAGAAGACCTTTCAGCGTATTCAGATATTTTTCATCCTTTGTAAATTCATAGGCAAGCCAGAGCATCCCTGTCCAGAAACTCTGTGTCCATCCACCATTATTTTCAGATTTTGAATATACTCCGTCAACACTTGCGGCTGATGGAAAACTATCTGAAAATTCAGGAATTGCCCCGTCTATTTTTTTAAGCGCTTCACCAAGAGCAGATTCAAGTTTTTCCCGTGTTAAATTTGACATTTGATTTTCCTCCAAATCAATTATTTTATTGCGTAAATTAATTATATCACTAATACTTCGTAATTTCAATACATTTTTATCTTTTGTTTTATGGTTTACATAATTTTGTTTTTGATTTTTCGGTGAGCATCAATAAAAAGAGAGTGAAAAAATTGGTTAAAGTTTACATAATATTTTACTTCGCCAAGAATTTTCTTTACTTAATGTTTTTGGTGTGCTATAATAACCCCACGTCCAAAATTTTAGGAGATGAACAATATGAAAACAATCGCTGTTATCGGTGCCGGAAATATGGGCGGTGCAATCATCGGAGCAATTGCATCGGATTCCGGTATTAAAAAAGAAAATATTTATGTGTATGACAAATTTGTAAAAGATGAAATAAAAAATCTTGGTGTGAAATGTGTTTCCCTAAAAGAAACAGTTTTGGCAGACTGCATTATTCTTGCAGTAAAACCAAATGTCATAGAATCGGTTTGTGAAGACATTAAAAACCTTTGTGACGTGTCACAAAAAGTTGTTGTGTCAATTGCCGCAGGGATTAAAATTTCAACTCTTGAAGGCTTCCTTTCTTCAAAAAAAATTATAAGAGTTATGCCAAACATCTGCCTCACCGCAGGAGAAGGTATGAGCGTTATGTGCAAAAGTGAAGAAATTTCGGAAGATGAACTTTCTTTTGTAAAAGATATTTTTGACCTTTCAGGAAAAACAACTGTCATAAAAGAAGAACTGATAGATGCCTGCACTGCCATCAACGGAAGCGGGCCTGCATATGTGTTCATGTTTATGGAAGCAATGGCCGATGCGGCGGTAAGCCTTGGAATTGACAGAAAAACCGCCTATGAACTTTGCGGTCAGACGGTTCTTGGAAGTGCATCCCTTATGCTTAAATCCGGAATTCATCCGGCAGATCTTAAAGACAGAGTTTGTTCTCCCGGGGGGACAACAATAGAGGCTGTAAAGGCACTTGAAAACGCAGGACTTCGCAGCGCCGTCTTTTCGGCAGTAACGGCTTGTGCAAAAAAAGCAAAGGAAATGGGCAAGTCTTAATAAAACCACTCATATATTTATATGGGTGATATGTCATGAATTTTGTGAAATCTTTTTACAGAGAAAACCGAAAATTATTTTTTTCTGTTTTTTTAGTATGGATATGCGCCTCTTTGGCAGGTACGGTCTATTCATCAAAAATAGATGGTGAAAGTTTTCTGACTCTTTCAGAAAGCATCCGCTCATCTTTCAATCCGCCGCCCTTGCTTGGAAAAATGATTTTTTCGGGATTCGTTTCGGAAATCAAACTTCTTTTGTGCGTGCTGGTTGCATCTTTGAGCCCCATTCTTTCTCCTCTGATTTTTGTTCCTGATGCCTTTTTGGGTTTTTCTTCGGGAATCAGTTGCGGTCTTATTATGAGATTGTATTCTTTTAAAGGCGCACTTCTTAATCTTACAGTTCACATCCTTCCCCTTTCACTTTCCCTGCCTCTTTATTTTATGCTTTTTGTATCGGGACTGAAATTCTCCCTTGCCCCGAGAAAAAGTATCCTGACAGAAAGGGTTTCGGAAAGAAGAAAACAATGGGGATCATACATTCTGCTTCAGGGGGCGGTTTCCCTGTGTCTTTTTCTTATAACTGTTGCAGAGTCCTTTTTATGTAAAGGAATTATTAATTTTTTTAACTAATGAAGAAGGTTTTGTTTATGGAAAATATTGTGGTGGCAGAGTTTTGCCATTATCTCAAAGAAGAAAAAAATATGTCTGAAAACTCTGTTTTGTCCTATCACAGAGATGTCAGACAGTTTAATGCATATATTGATTCCATAGGGTGTGACATCCTCAGCGCAGGAAAACTTCAGATTATGGATTTTGTCTCTTATCTTCAATCCTGCAATAAGGCGGATTCCTCCATATCAAGATGCATTGCATCGGTGCGTGCTCTCTATTCTTTCCTTTTGAAAAATCATGCGGTAAAAATAAATCCCGCCCTTGACATAAAACTTGCTGCAAGGGTAAAAAAACTCCCCTCTGTCCTCACGGAAAAGGAAGTTGAATCTCTTATTGAATGTCCGTCTGTTTCAAGTCTGAGAGGACTCAGGGACAAGGCTATGCTCGAAGTTATGTATGCAACGGGCATAAAGGTTTCTGAACTGATAACTCTCAAAACAAATGATGTGGATGCAGAACTTGGGTATCTCAGATGTGTTCAGACTAAAAACGTCAGAATCATTCCCCTTGGAAGATGTGCAACAACTGCCCTGAAAAACTACCTTACCGTTGCAAGACCTCAGATGGCAAACGAAGATACAGTCACTCTTTTTGTTAACTGTAACGGCAATGAAATGTCAAGACAGGGATTTTGGAAAATTGTGAAAGAATATGCAAAAAAGGCAGGCATTAAAAAAGATATCAACCCTCACACCCTGAGACATTCTTTTGCAACCCATCTGGTTGAAAACGGCGCTGATCTTTTCTCCATTCAGGAAATGCTTGGACACAAAGACATTTCATCAACTCAGGTCTATGCAAAAATGGCCCATTCGGGAATAAGGGATATTTACAATAAAACTCATCCCAGAGCATAAAAATGCATTGTGAAACGAAAGTTTCACAATGCATTTTTTCATACAAATCAAAAGAACATCTTTTATTTTATATAGAACTCAAAATGTATTTCTTTTTCTTTGAGACGATATTTTTCCAAAAGTTCGGGTCCGCATGAATTTGAACCCACTCCTGAATTTTTATAGTCAATGCGTATGTGGGTGCAATCGGATTTTTCAAGTTCATCCTGATGGTTTGATTGCATAAGGGTTTGGAAACTGTAGTGAGAAACGTTAATTTCCATACTGTCTTTTGCCACAAAACTCAAGCCGTTTTTCATATCAAGAACCTTTGTTTTTATGTGATTTCCGTGTTCCTGAGGCATTATGTAGTTAACATATTCATCATCTGCACAGCTTTCATACCGATCAACCATTGAACCGTGATGCATATCACAGTAGTTTTCATAAGGTCCCATTCCATAATATGAAAACTCTGATTTATCATAGGGAGTCTTAAATTCAAAGCCAAGACGGGGAAGCCACGTACACTTGTCTTTCACATTTGCATCAAGTGTTGCATTGATTATACCCTCTGATGACACTGTGTATTTTAAAGTATATCTGAGATAGGGCGTTCTTGAAACTCCTGCAAGACTGCCTTTGACAATAATTTCTTTGCCGTCAAAACCGCATTCATACACCTTGTCAAACTGTCTGTCAAGGTTTTCAGCCTCCCAGGGGCCTTGCCAATACCAATTTTGTTTTACTCTTCTCTCATTGTCTATCGGAGCACGCACCGATGTTATTCTTACAGGCGCCATAAGTTGCTCCACACCGTTTTTCAAAAGGCTTACAAATGTTCCCTGATCTTTTGAGAACCTGTAGGAAAATCCGTCACCTTTAAAGACTATGAAACTGTCGTCTTCCAATGTTTCTGCGTTTTCACAAGAGCATATATTTTCTGATGGCAAAAGAGGAATTTCAAGTTGTTTTTGTGCAACAGTATATCCCGATTTATCAATAAGGAAACAATGAATGTAGGCACCGAGAGTGCAACTTTTGGGAAGCGAAACTTCTATTTTTGTGCTACCCTTTGGCTTTACATCAAGCACAAGAGTTTTTTCTTCTGTCGTCTTTGCGTCAACCTTTATCTGATACTTAAATTCAAACTCCGAAAGATTGGTAAAATCGTATCTGTTATGCACAACAATTGCATTTCCCGAAAGCTTGCAGTCCATATACTGATAAGCATATTTAACTTCGAGAGAACCTGCTTTAAGACTTCTGTCGTGAAATACCATTCCGTCTGCACAAAAGTTTCCGTCATTGGTCATCTCTTCCTTAAAGTCTCCGCCATATTTCGCAACTCCGTTTTCAAGCACAGTATGGTCTGCCCACTCCCACACACATCCGCCAATCAACTTTTTGTGTTTGTATATTAAATCCCAATAGTCACAAACATCTCCGGGTCCGTTTCCCATTGCATGAGAGTATTCACACAAAAAGTAAGGATATTTGAAGTTAGGGTTTTCCGCCTTTTGCGTGACTCCTTCAATGTCTTCATACATTCTTGAGAATATGTCCGCCCTGTCTGCATAGTGAGAAGTTGAAACTCCGTAATCCTCAGAAAGTTCAGATATCCTCGATGCATCCTCTGCATGAACAAGGCGTTTTGAATCATTCTTCCTTATATATTCAATCATTGCAACGTGATTTTCTCCGTGGCCGCTTTCATTGCCTGTTGACCAGGAAAAAATACTGCAATGGTTTTTATCTCTCTGATATGCCCTTTCCATACGGTCAACAAAAGAATTTTTCCATTTTGGATTCACACATACCCATTCGGGATTATCAATGCAATCATATCCGCATCCCCCTGCCTCTCTGTTTACGATGCCGTGACATTCAAGATCGGTCTCAAGCATTACATAGAATCCGAGTTCGTCGCAAAGTTCAAGAAATTTCGGTGTGGGGGGATAGTGGGAAGTGCGGATGGTATTGATGTTCAACTTCTTCATAAGAAGCAAATCGTTTTTAAATTCTTCATCGGTCATAACCCAACCGTTTTGGGGATGGGTGTCGTGGTGGTTTACACCTTTTAGTTTAACTTCTGTTCCATTTACCAGAAATTCATAGTTTTCGCCGATGGAATAACTTACAAATCCGACTTTCTGAAGAATGGTCTCACCCATATATTCAAAACGAATTTCATAAAGATAGGGTTTTTCTGCATTCCATAATACAGGGTTTTCAACTTCAAAGGAAACAAAGTTTTCGCCATGTTTTTTCTGAATAACTTTTCCACCATCAATGAGTGAAACTTCTGAACTTCCTTCAAATTCGACGTTTATGACATTTTCATCTGTTGTAATATGTATGTCTTTTATGTGGCCTTTCGGTCTTGATAAAAGATATACATCTCTGAATATTCCGTTGAATCTGAAAAAATCCTGATCTTCAAGATAACTTCCGGAGCACCATTTTCTCACCTTTGCGATAAGGGTGTTTTTGCCGGCATTTACATATTCCGTTATATCAAACTCTGCCTGCAGATGACTCCCCTGAGAGTAGCCTACATATTTGTCATTTATAAAAAGTTCCAGACAACTTGAAACACCTTCAAAAACTATATAGGTGTCCCTTTTTGTGTCCTCAACATCAAATTCACGTCTGTATACGCCCATGGGGTTATGGGTTGGAACATAGGGAGGATCATAGGGGAAAGGATATGCCACATTTGCATAGTTGGGGTTTTCATAGCCTTTCAATTGCCAGCATGAGGGAACCTGAATTTTGTCCCATTCTTTTTCTTCATATGACTCTTCAAAGTCGCAGTCATAGAACTTAAAGTCCCACTCACCGTTTAAAAGTGTGCAGCCGTCTTTGGGAATGTAATATGACCTCTGAGGCTGTCTGTTTTCACTTATGAACCCTAAATCTTCATATCTTCTCATAATGTGCTCCTTTGTATGCATTCATTAAATTTCTTAGATTATATCACAATACATAAAATAATACAATCAGACATTTTTTATAATTTTTATCATATCTTTTCTTATTTTAATAATTCCTCTTTCATTAAAAACATATTTTTCATCTCCGAATATCTCTATTTATGTCATATTATATCACACAAATTTTCCTTTTTTCAACAATACAAAACGTAATGTATAACAAAACGAAAGCACCTATTTTTTATGCTTATCCCTTTTCATGTCATCGGTTGCAGGGTTGTTTATGAGATTGCCGTTTTCTTCAAACCTTGATCCGTGGCAGGGGCAATCCCACGAGTGCTCCTCCTTGTTATATTCAAGTGCGCATCCCATATGGGGACATCTTGGCGTTGTGGGTTTAAGCAGTCCTTTTGCAGATTCAAATATATTCATGGCAAGTTGAGGATGCATGATGCTTCTCGATGGCGAATATAAATCGGAAAATTCGCTTTTGCCTGTGCATATCAAATCAGAAAGTATCATGGCAGAAACCATTGACGATGTCATTCCCCACTTGTTAAATCCCGTTGCAACATAAAAATCGGGCGTTGATTTTGAATACTGTCCTATATAGGGTATGCCATCAAGAGTCATACAATCCTGAGTTGCCCATCGGGTAACTTTTTTTGCTTTGGGATAATATTTATCTGCAAATCTTTCAAGCTGCGCCCAGCCTCCGCCTTTTGCGCCTGTGCGGTGACTTCCGCCGCCGAGTAAAAGATATTTTCCTAAAGAGCGAAAAGACAACCCTGTCATGTCCTCGTCAACATACATATTCTTAGGTTTTTCAAGATTTTCAAGTGCAAGAACATAGGATCTGTGCTGATACATCTTAAGGAAATAACCGCCGTGCTTATTTATAATCGGGAAATGTGTTGCCACAATGATTTTGTCCGCACTAATCTTTCCGCCATCTGTGGTTGCCATATGGGGTTTTAATTCCAGAACCTTTGTTTTTTCATATATTTTCAAGCCTTTTAAAATTGAAAAAGCAAATTTCAGAGGATTGAAACTTGCCTGATTCTCTATCCTCACCGCACCTGCCACATCAAAGGGCAGTTCTGTGTCTTTGCAAAAATCCACCCTGCAACCAACTCTGTTTAAAGATGCAACTTCCCTTTCAATCACATTTTTGTCATTTATTGAATAGACAAAAGAGTCGCACCGTTCAAAATCATCGTCAATCTCCGATGCAAGGGAAGTTAACTTATGGAAGGCATTTTTCTGGCTTAAATAGTATTGCTTTGCCCTTTCAATGCCGTATCTTTTGATGATTTTATCATATATAAGACCGTGTCCAAATGTGATTTTTGCAGTTGTATTGCCTGTTACACCCGCACATATTCTGTCTGCTTCAACAAGTACGCAATCTATGCCCTTCTCTTTTAACACATATGCACATAAAATGCCGCATAACCCTCCGCCGATGATTAACACGTCTGTTTTAATATCTCGTTTTAAGGATTCAAAATCATACCTTTTAATGCTTCTGTTCCATATGGATTCCATAGACTCACCTCTTTTTTATTATGCCTGATTTAAAGAGATGAATACGTGCTTACTGACTGATTGCCATTGCAAAGCAAGAAAAGCGGCTTCGCCGCACCGCCTGCGGCGGACGTGCGGAGCAAATTCGCTTTTCTTAAGCCATGTGCATTTTTGAAAAGCAATTTTTTGCTTTTCAAAAAATTTTGCACGGCAATATAATAAATTTTTTACTGTATAGAAACGAAGTTTCCTATACAGTAAAAAAGCAGACTGAGCCTGCACCCAAGTCGCGAGCATAGTTTTGTTAACATCAGATCTCGCGAACGAATTTTTGCGTAATTTCCTATACAGTAAAAAAACTCCTCGGTCAAAAGACCAAGGAGTTTTTTTGGCAAGTTGCACCGATTTAGATGTCGACACAAAACAATTCGATAAATTGTAATAATACCGTGTAACTCGCATCGGATAATTTATTCATTGCTCTCTTATAGTGTTATTTCTCTTTATACGATTCCCATTGCCATTTCTACCAACAACGCAACGACAACGACCAACGCCGAGATGATAAAACCGTGAATCATCGGACGGATACCGGCTTTCTTCATGCTTGAGAAGGATGTGTTCAAACCGATGGCTGCCAATGCACATACCATAAGGAATTTGCTTGCACTCTTGGTGCCGGATACAACAGCGGCAGGAATTGGGAACACGCTTGCTAC
>JAZQJX010000028.1:0-5247 GCA_045541875.1 Clostridia bacterium
TTTCCTATTCGAACGCTAAGTTCAATTACGCATCGTCAGTATATCATTACCTTCTTATTATAACTAAAATAAGCACAGCTTGTAAATTATACAAACTATGCTTATATTGTACCAAATTACGCAGAATTTAGTTCGCGAGACAAGATGTATATCAAATTACGCCCGCGACTTGGGTGCAGGCTCAGCCTGCTTTTTTATTTACCTTTTCAAAGAATAAAATATAAATGAATAATATGGGTATAATATAATACATAACACCTTTACACAAAAAACATAAATAATTGTGAAACTTTTCCATCAAAAAGTATTTACAATTTTCTTATACTGTGATATAATGCAATAGTTGAGGTTTGTCTCAATAGCCCAAAGCAAGGGTCACGGATTCTCCGACCCGATTCTTTGCCTTGTGGCTCATGCCCGATAGGGTAAATATATTAAATGGAGGTGTTTCCAATGCTTAAGGAAACAAAAGACGCAATCATTAAAGAATATGCTACTCACGAAGGTGACACAGGTTCTCCGGAAGTACAGGTTGCAATCCTTACTTACCGTATCAACCACCTTACAGAGCACCTTAAATCCAACATGAAAGACCATCACTCAAGAAGAGGTCTTCTCAAAATGGTTGGTAAAAGAAGAGGTCTTTTGCAGTATCTTGCTAAAATCGATATCGAAAGATACCGTAGCCTTATTGCAAGACTCAACATCAGAAAGTAGTTTGTTCAAAGTGGCAAAGGTGACTTTATGTCATCTTTGCCTGTTTTACTAATTGTAAATAATAAAATGGGAAAATTGACTTATTTTAGCAATTAAATATGCTGTTGAAAGATATTTGAGAGCATATCTAAATGCTAAATTTTAAGAAGATTTCTCCCGTTTTATAAAAATCAAGGAGGATAATATGAATCAGAAATTTACTACTACCATCGCAGGCAGAGAATTTACAGTTGAAACCGGCGAACTTGCTCAACTCGCTTCCGGCTCTGCTCTTGTAAGATATGGTGACACTGTGGTACTTGCAACTGCAACTGCATCTGCAAAACCCAGAGACGGAATTGACTTTTTCCCTCTCAGTGTTGACTATGAAGAAAAAATGTATTCCGTGGGCAAAATCCCCGGCGGATTTTTGAAACGTGAAGGAAAACCATCCGAAAAGGCAATTCTCACAAGTCGTGTAATTGACCGTCCCATCCGTCCTTTGTTTCCAAAAGATTACCGCAATGACGTTGGTCTTGTAACAACTGTTATGTCGGTTGACGTGGACAATTCTCCCGAAGTTTGTGCAATGAATGGTGCATCAATTGCAATTTCAATTTCCGAAATGCCCTTTGCAGGCCCTGTAGGTGCAGTAATCGTAGGTCTTGTTGACGGTGAATTTGTAATCAACCCCACATTGGAACAGAGAGAAAAAAGCGAAATGTCAGTTACCGTTGCAGGTACAAGACAGAAAGTTGTAATGATTGAAGCAGGTGCAAATGAAGTTCCTGAAGATGTAATGTATGATGCTATCGTATATGCTCATCAGGAAATCATCAAAATCTGTGATTTCATAGATACCATTGTTGCAGCAGTAGGCAAAGAAAAAGCACCCTATGAGCCTCACGATGTTGACCACGAATTCTATGATAAAGTATATGCTTTTTCCTATGACAAAATCTGCGCAGCAATTGATACAGATGACAAGAGAATCCGCGACGAAAGAATGAAAGTTGTTGCAGATGAATTAAATGAATATCTTGGAGAAGAATATGAAGGCAGAGATGCTGAAATAGATGAATTCTTCTATAAAATTCAGAAAGAAATCGTTAGAAAATGGCTCATCGAAGACCATAAACGTGTTGACGGAAGACAGATTGATGAAATCAGACCTCTTAGTGCAAGCGTAGGACTTCTTCCAAGAACTCACGGTTCAGGACTTTTCTCAAGAGGACAGACTCAGGTTCTTACAATTGCAACTCTCGGTGCAGTTTCCGAATCACAGACAATTGACGGCCTTGATGAAGAAACTTCAAAAAGATATATGCACCATTATAATTTCCCCTCATACTCTGTAGGTGAAACCAAACCTTCAAGAGGCCCGGGAAGACGTGAAATCGGTCATGGTGCACTTGCTGAAAGAGCATTAAAACCGGTTATTCCTTCAACAGAAGAATTCCCATATGCAATTCGTCTTGTATCTGAAGTTCTCAGTTCAAACGGTTCAACATCACAGGGAAGTGTTTGCGGAAGTACACTCGCACTTATGGATGCCGGTGTTCCCATCAAAGCACCTGTTGCCGGAATTTCCTGCGGTCTGATCACAAAACCCGATTCCGACGAATTCCTCACAATGGTTGACATTCAGGGTGTTGAAGACTTCTATGGCGATATGGACTTCAAAGTTGCAGGTACTAAAAAAGGTATCACAGCAATTCAGATGGATATCAAAGTTGATGGTCTCACCTATGACATAATCAAAGAAGCATTCAGAAAAACAAGAGATGCACGCTACTACATCCTTGATGAAGTAATGCTTAAAGCAATTCCGGAACCCCGTGAACATCTTTCCGAATATGCTCCCAAGATTATCACAACAAAAGTTCCTGTTGATAAAATTAAAGATGTTATTGGTTCAGGTGGAAAAACAATACAGAAAATCATTGCTGAAACCGGAGTTAAAATTGATATTGAAGACGACGGTAGCGTATTCATTCTTACTACAGATGAAGAAGCAGGAAATAAGGCACTTTCAATTGTAGAAGGAATTGTTGCTGAACCTGAAGTTGGCAAAATCTATACAGGTAAAGTTGTAAAAATCATTGAAATCGGTGCATTTGTGGAATTCCTTCCCGGCAGAGAAGGTCTCGTACACATCTCTAAACTTGAAGACCGCAGAGTTGCAAAGGTAGAAGATGTTGTTTCCGAAGGCGACGAAATCAAAGTTAAACTTATGGAGATTGACCGTCAGGGCAGATTTAATCTTTCAAGAAAAGATGCTCTGAATACAGAAGAAACTCAGGCATAATTTTTGAAATTATGAGAGACTGCGTATTAAGGATTTTATGTATCACCTCTTAAACAGAGGTGATACACCTTGAATGCAGTCTTTTTCTGTTATCTATCACAAAGAGAGGAATATGTTATGAATAATAAAAAAGGAAAAGTGTTCTATATAGTAATTGGACTTGTAATAATTTTTCTGATGAACTATTTTGTTTTTCCAATTCTTTTCGGTTCTCAGACAAAAGAAGTGAGTTATGATTATTTCCTGGAAGAACTTGACAGAAAAAACATTGATGAGGTTGAAGTTGGCGATGCGTTCATAGTTTTTACAACCAAAATAAATAACAAAGATAATAAGCCGTCATCACTTCTCGGTGTTGATTCAAATTCTAAAACAACCTATAAAACAGGTCTCATGGATGATCCTGCTCTTGTTGCGAAACTTGAACATTCAGGTGCAAAGTTCACAAAAGTTCAGCCTGAGGAAATGTCACCAATTCTGGCAACAATTCTGAGTTACGGAATACCAATTCTCATAATGGTAATTTTCTGGCGATTTCTTTCAAAACAGATGGCAAAAGGCGGATTTGGCGGAAATGCCATGTCTTTTGGTAAATCAAATGCAAAGGTGTATGTAAAGGCGCAGACAGGAAAAACTTTCTCTGATGTTGCAGGTCAGGACGAGGCGAAAGAGGCACTCACAGAAATTGTGGATTTTCTTCATAATCCCAAAAAGTATGCCGCAATAGGGGCAACTCTTCCAAAGGGCGCACTTCTTGTAGGTCCTCCGGGAACAGGAAAAACCCTTCTTGCTCAGGCTGTAGCAGGTGAGGCAAATGTTCCTTTCTTTTCTATTTCCGGTTCTGAATTTGTCGAAATGTTTGTTGGTATGGGTGCCGCAAAGGTGAGGGACCTTTTCAAACAGGCAAACGAAAAAGCACCGTGTATTGTTTTCATAGATGAAATTGACACCATAGGCAAAAAAAGAGATTCTGCTCATTTTTCGGGCGGTAACGATGAAAGAGAGCAGACTTTAAATCAACTTCTCACGGAAATGGACGGATTTGACGGAAAAAAAGGTGTGGTAATTCTTGCCGCTACCAATAGACCTGATTCCCTCGATAAAGCACTTTTAAGACCGGGACGATTTGACCGTAGAATACCTGTTGAACTTCCTGATTTAAGGGGCAGAGAGGCAATTTTAAGGGTACACGCAAAAAAAGTCAATATTGCAGATGGAGTAGATTTCAAATCCATAGCCAATGCAACAAGCGGTGCATCAGGAGCAGAACTTGCAAATATTATCAATGAATCTGCACTTCGTGCAGTACGCCTTGGAAGAATCGAAGTTGAACAATCTGACCTTGAAGAAAGCGTTGAAGTAATTCTTGCAGGATATCAGAGAAAAGGTATGGTAATATCTCAAAAAGAAAAAGAGATAATTGCATATCATGAAGTGGGACATGCCCTTGTTGCCGCACTTCAGAAAAATTCAGCCCCTGTTCACAAAATAACCATTATTCCAAGAACATCAGGCGCACTTGGATATACAATGCAGGTTGAGGAAGACGAAAAGTTTCTTATGTCAAAAGAAGAGGCATTCAACAAGATTGTAACCTTCACTGCCGGAAGAGCAGCAGAAAAACTTATGTTCAATTCCGTTACAACCGGTGCATCAAACGATATTGAACAGGCAACAAAAATTGCAAGGGCAATGATAACTCGTTATGGCATGAGTGATGAATTTGGTATGGTTGCCTTTGAAACACTCAATAATCCTTATCTTAGCGAAGATACATCCTTGATGTGCTCCAATGAAACAAGTTCCAAAATTGACAGAGAAGTTGTGAAAATCATATCTGATGCATATGAAAAAGCAGAAACCATTCTGAAAAATAATATGCAGAAATTAAATAGTATCGCCCGCTATCTCATCGATAAAGAAACAATAACAGGCGATGAATTTGTGGATCTTCTGAATATGTAAAATAATGATTTGATTTATAAGATGATGTCTCTTTAAGTGTAAAATATGCATGGTTATTCATTAAATTGGAGTTTGTCGCCTCCGACGACAAACTCCAATTAGCTAAATTTGTCTTACGGCAAGCTAAATTGACAAAAGTCAGCTAAATTCCCTTCGGGAGCTAAATTGCCCTGCGGGCAGCTTGACTTTGGCAAATTTAATTTAGCTGCTTCAATAAAGCAATTTAGCTATTGCGAAGCAATAATTTAACTTTGCAACTTGTTGCAAAATTTAGCTGA
>JAZQJX010000029.1:0-13786 GCA_045541875.1 Clostridia bacterium
CTGCGGCGGGAGTGCGGAGCATTATCGCTTTTCTTAAGCCATGTGCATTTTTGAAAAGCAAATTTGCTTTTCAAAAAAATTTGCACGGCAATATAATTGTTTTTTACTGTATAGGAACGAAGTTTCCTATACAGTAAAAAAAGCAGGCTGAGCCTGCACCCAAGTCGCGGGCGTAATTTGATATACATCTTGTCTCGCGAACTAAATTCTGCGTAATTTCCTATACAGTAAAAAACAAGGCGGTGTAAAAATATTTTTACCCCGCCTTGTTTTTTATATGAATATTTTAATTATCCTTCAAATGCTTCTTTGTCGCAAATGAGAGTAACATCTGCGTGAGCGTTAAGGAATGTTGCAGGATTGTTTGTTGTAATCATTGGCTGAACAAGTTCTGACACAACTTTGTGTTTTGCTTTTCCGTTTGCAAGGATAATTATTTTCTTTGCTTTGAGGATTGTTCCCATACCCATGGTGAGGGCTTTTGTGGGAACATCGCTTTCTTTTTCAAAGAATCTTGAATTTGCCTTGATTGTGTTTTCTGTAAGGTCTGTCAGGTGAGTGTTTGCATAGAGTTTGTCATCGGGTTCGTTAAAACCAATGTGACCGTTCTGACCGATTCCTAAAACCTGAATGTCAATTCCGCCAGCCTCATCAATAAGTTTTTCAAAATCTGCACATTCTTTTTCGGGATCCTTCGAAAGACCGTCAAGAATATGAATATTTTCCTCTTTAACGTTAATTCCTGAGAAGAGTTGTTTGTTCATAAAATAGTGATAACTCTGGTCATTATCTGCACTTAAGGGATAGTATTCATCAAGGTTGAAAGTTTTGATGTCCTTAAAATCGAGTTCACCTTTTTTGTACATTTCAATAAGATTATCATACATACCGATAGGAGTTGATCCTGTTGCAAGACCAAGCACGCCGTTGGGTTTTTCTTTTATTGTTGCTGCCATAATCTTTGCAGCTTCCATAGACAGTTCATCATAATTGTTACATACAATAACTTTCATTTATAATTCCTCCAGACATTATATAAATATAATACAGAAATTATATCACAATATAATCCTGTTGTCAATGCGTAAAGGCTGATTTTTTTGGTATATAAATCATCAAAAGCCTTGAAATATCAGGGCTTTGACCTGTTTGTGCATATTTGGACAAAAAAATAGATTATTTGCACAATATATTATATTTTTTGCACAAAGATACAAAGAGTATTGCATAATTTGAACATTGCTGATATACTTTGAGTGGTGATGGATATGACAAAATATTACGGCTCAAGACTAAAAGAGACAATATGCATCAAAGAACTTTACACAGTGCATTATTTTGAATATTCAAAGAACTATTCCTACGGCGGTGAAAGTCACGATTTCTGGGAATTTGTCTATGTTGACAAAGGTGAGATAATAATAACCGCTGATGATAAGGACTACCGCCTCACAAGCGGTCAGGTGTTCTTTCACAAACCCAACCAATGGCACGCTCTCCGCTCAAACGGTGAAATTGCTCCAAACCTTGTTGTGGTTTCGTTTTCATGCACATCTTCTGCAATGAGTTTTTTTGATGACAAACTTTTAAGCGTTGGACAGACTCAAAAATCTCTGATTTCAAAAATCATCACCGAGTTTACTTCGGCATTTTCAACACCCGTAAGCGATCATACAACCACTTGTCTTACAAGACGGCAAGACACAATGCCCGGAAGTGAGCAACTCATAAAAATATACCTTAGTGAACTTCTGATTCTCTTTATGAGAGATAATGATATAGGTCAGTATTCAATGTCAAAGAGTAACCGCTTAAGTTCCAATATGGAATACATTCTCTCTCATATGAACTCAAACATTTCCCGTATGATTTCCCTTGCGGAACTTAGCACCTATTCAGGCATGAGTAAATCTGCCATTTCCGCACTTTTTGCAGCATCTGTGGGAATGGGACCAATTGAATATTTTATAAAGATGAAAATTGATCTTGCAAAAAAATATATTCGTGAAGACAATTATAATATAACACAAATTTCAGATATTCTTGGCTATTCTTCCGTTCACTATTTTTCACGTCAGTTTAAAAAAGTGACAGGAATGAGTCCTTCTCAGTATTCGAACTCAATTAAGGCTCTTGATAAATAATATGATGAAAATTTCATAAAATCTTTTTGTCTATTCACAAAAGGAGATGTAAAGAACAGTTGCTTTTTTACATCTCCTTTTTTGCTGTATAGGAAATTACGCAGAATTTAGTTCGCGAGATAAGATGTATGTCAAATTATGCTCGCGACTTGGGTGCAGGCTCAGCCTGCTTTTTTGTGCTAAAAAATCCATGCAAGTTTCTTTTTGCCTGTCTGCCACATTTCGTAGGCTTTAAATCTGAATTCAACAGAAGAACTTTTGTCTTTCGACACAAATTCTTTGTTATCATCCCCGATATTTTGCGAAAAAGTTTCCACAGCATCTTCGTCAATACTTACACAGGTGTCATTGACAAAGCACAGAGGCGGAAAAAGAACGCACCACCAGTTTTGTCCTTTTGCCTGACCTATTTCAACTTTCAAAGCCTCGTAGTTTCCTTTGGGCAAAACAAGTGCCCCGTATTCTTTAGTGGGGAAGTCTTCTTTTAAAAGACGGACACTAACATCATATTCAAATCCGTTTTTCCTGATTTCCTTAACTGCACATTCTTTTATAACATCCAGATTTCTCATCACATTTTTTCTCGCACTGCAAATATCTTCTGTTTCCCAAAAAACATCACCGCATTTGTTTATTATGGCGTCTCTGACTTTTATTTTAAGTTTCTGATCCATATCAGAGTCACTGTTTGCAACAACATGCAATCTTATGAGATTTTCTGATAATGCTGCTTCCGTTTCGGAAAATTCGGTGTTGACAATAAACATAATCAACAAAATCGGCAGGAAAATAAATAGTAATTTTTTAATAATTATCCCTCCTGTAAATTTTTTCTTGTAACATAGGAAATTACGCAGAATTTAGTTCGCGAGACAAGATGTATATCAAATTACGCCCGCGACTTGGGTGCAGGCTCAGCCTGCTTTCTTGTATCTTTCAGATGAATTTTTATTTATCATTTCAAGATAGTTTTGCATACTTTGAAGTATTGACCAAAAAAATAAAAATATACAAAAGGATGAAATTTTAAAAAAAACACTTGACAAATATCTCCTACAAGTGTAAGATATATGTAAACTACAATTGTAAGAGAAAGGGGAATCTTATGAAAGACATTTTATCCGTAAGTGAATCGGAACTTGAAATTATGCAGGTTTTGTGGAAAAGCGACGTGCCGCTGAGCATTCGCAGTGTGCAGGAGAGGCTTTCAGGGGTAGACTGGAAATATAATACTGTCGGAACTCTGCTTTTGCGTCTTGAAGCAAAGGGTGCAGTATCTTCGAAAAAAAACGGCAGAACCATAGAATATAAACCTGAACTTGATGAGGAAGTATACAAATCAGTAAGAACGCGTTCTCTGGTGGAAAAACTTTATAACGGTTCCGTAAAGGAACTTGCTGTGTCACTGTTTAAATCAGACACCATGACAAAAGAGGATATTGACGAGATAAAGAAGATGTTTGACTTGTGAGGTGATATGTGTGCTTAACTTATTTAGAACAGTGCTTGTGATGAGCCTTGTTGGAAGTGTAGCCTTTTTGACAATAGAATTTTTAAAACGAATGTTAAAAGGAATATTATCTTCGCGGCATATATGTGTTGCATATTATATTATTCTTATGATTTTCCTTTACCCTTTTAGCATAAATTACACGTCATCGTCGGTTTTGGGACATACTTTGAATAACATAAATAATGGACAAAGTGTTGCAACATATGAAAGAGACATGAATGAAACATCTTATATAACAAGCGGAGAAAATGAGAAAAATCATGAAAATTCTATGATAACCCCAACTGCAAAAATTAAATCAGACCTTTTGATGAAGTATATTTCCATAATGTGGATGTTGATTTCAACAGCCTTGATTTCAAAAAAGATTATTCTGTATATGATTTTCTTAAGAAAACTCATAAAGGGATCGGAATACATAGAAAAATATATGGGAATCAGCGTGTATTCATCGTCATATCTGACGACACCCATTGCAATCGGACTTTTTAATCAGAAGATATTTATTCCTCAAACTATAGATAGCGACCTTGAAACAGAATATATACTGACGCATGAATACAAACACATAAGACGCGGAGACATACTTTGTAAATGGATTACGATGCTTGTTGTATCCATTCATTGGTTTAACCCTCTCATATACCTTCTTTCACGGGAATTTGATAAAACCTGTGAATATGCTTGTGACGAGGCGGTAGCCAATAAAATGACAGAATATCAGAAAAAAGAATACATGAACACCATCCTTTCCATGATATCAAAAAGCAACTGCAAAGTTTTGCCTCTGTCAACCAAAATGACAGATGAAAAGAAGAATATCAGGAAAAGATTTGAAATAATAAGTTCATCATGTAGTTGCGGAACTTTGAAAAAAGTTTCTTCAATTCTGATTTTGACTGCCATTTTGTTTTTTGTTTTTACTGCGTGTGCGTCTTTTGGCGGAAAACTATATGGAAACAAAGTTCCGTCTGTTGAAATAAATATTGGCAGAGAGAAAAATAAGACGCTTGAAAAGTCTGATCATAATCAGTTGAAGAGAGAAGATGCAATGGAAAAAGATGAGACGCAGATAAACCATACAGTAAGTTCTGATGAATATACCCAAGAAGAGGATAATGAAACTGAAAACAAAAAAGAGAATCTGTCATATGACAAAACAATAAATAGTCACAATGAAAGTCACAACTCAAATGATACCGAAGAAAAAACGGAGGAACGCAGCAAAAGTCTGATTTCGCGCTCTGATGCGAGAGTGACCTTTGATGAGGATTCTCTGTATCCCGGTGATTTGAGAGGTGAAATGTATCTTGACAACTGGAGTTTTGAAAAAATGATAAACGATCTTAAATCAGGTGAATACACACAAGGCGACGACAGCGGAACAAATCTTGAGAAGAACTATGTTACAGGAACACTTACCTATGAAACAGGTAATGAGGCAAAAGTTTCAAATGTCAAATCCGATTCCAAAGGGCATATCGAGTTCTATATGGATACAGGATATGAACAGTTTGTGGAAATAGGATTTGAACATGAAGGCAAGAAAATAGGCGGAGCAGGAATTATTCCGGGAAACGAAAAACTATATTATTTCGGAGGTTTTGACCCCGACAAGACCTACGATATAACAATTAAAAGTTCATCGGGAGATACATGGAAAACCACATCAAAATATGTTGTATATTAAAGGAGAAAAATTATGAAAAAAATAATTGCAATCATTATATCAGTAATATTTATTTTATCACTATCAATACCATCATTTGCTATAGAGCCTACAGGGGAACAAATCTCTGAACTCAAAGAATATGGAATAATCACAGGCGACCCTGATGGTAATATGCGCTTTGGCGATACACTCACAAGAAGTGAAGCCGTAAAAATAATATGTACTCTTTTATGCTTTAATGAAAACAGTAATATAGTAGGGATTGAATCGCCATTCCCTGATGTATCTGAATACCACTGGGCAAAAGGCTACATTTCCATTGCCAGGGAACTGAAAATCGTAGAAGGTGACCTATCGGGCAATTTTAATCCCGAGGCAAGCGTAACAAACGAGGAGTTTATAAAAATGCTCGTAGTTGCCCTTGGCTATGAACCCATGGCAGAATCCAGAGGGGGTTATCCTGTGGGATATAATATGGTTGCATCTAATTGCGGAATTACCGAAGGCTTGCAGTTTGAAGTAAACACCCCGGCACTAAGAGGTGAGGTGGCAATAATGACCGCTAAGGCTCTTGATGTACCCCTTATGAAGCAAGTGGGATTTGGAACTAATGCAGAATATGCCGTAATGGACGGAAAAAACGGGATGGCACTGGAAACCCTCAGAGATAACTTTTTGAATTAATATTTTATTTCAAGCAAAAAAATCCTTTCAAACACGTTTGTGTCTGAAAGGATTTTTTGATTATAAAAATATTAACCAATAATTGATTTAACACATTCTAAGATAGCATCATCCTGGCAGTTCGCATAGAAAAGTTCTTTGAATTTAGGACCGCCGAGAGCACCTTTTACGAGATCCTGGTCAAGATTTTTGAGAATTGTGATAAGGTCTGTGTGAGTAACCTTTTTAACTTCGTTTAAGATTCTTGCGTTTCTCTGTTCGGGAACTGCTCTTTCTTTCGGATATCCGCCGCCCCATTCTTCAACAAAGAGTTTTTCAAAAACATAACCGAGATTTAGTTCAGCACCCCAGCCCCAACCTTTTGCAAAAGGCATTGCTATACAGTTACCATTGTTAACCTGTGTGAACTGATAAGCATCTGTGGGATCAACAACGTGTCCGCAAAGAACACCGGGGAAGGAGTTGCAAGCGAGCATAGCACCTTCACCTGTACCGCAACCTGTAATAACAAGGTCGCATGCTTTGGAGTTGAGAAGAACAGCAGCCAAAATACCAATCTGAACATATGTAAGTTGTGCTTCGTCTTCAGCGGAATACATTCCGTAGTTGAATACTTCGTGGCCAAGAGGCTCAACAACTTTTTTCAAAGTGTCAACGATAATACCGTTTTTAGCAGCCTGACTGTTTTCATTGATTAAAGCAATTTTCATTGTATTTACCTCACTTTATTTAATAATTATAATAATTCTAACATATAAAAAAGAAAAGTTCAACTGATTTGAGTTTTTTTGTTAAAAAATTTCAGAGATTTGATTTTGCAATCGCAGATACACACTCTATCATATCTACTTTGTGTATTTGCACATCACTTTCCCAATCCTTTGAAGATGCGGCAATTTTATATCCGTCACTTTCAAACTCAAAAAGACGGCATCCAAGTTCTGAAGAGGATTTCAAAAGCCCTTTTTCGGGTACAACTTCAAAATTTCTGAATCCGCCAAGTCCCTCGCCTGTCATTTTTGCATATGCTTCTTTGAGAGTCCAGATTCTGAAAAACATATCCTTTTTATCTTCGGGATTTTCAGCGGCACTTATGGCTCTTTGCTCATTTTGTTTAAAAAACCTTTTTGCGACATGCAGATTATAGTCTGTGACTTCCTGAATATCCACCCCAATCGGAAAGTCAGACACTCCGCAAAGAACCATATTGCCCGAATGGGACACACTGAAATACACATTTTCGTTTTCAACATAGGGTTTTCCGTTTTTTCTCTTCTTTATTACAAGATGAGAAAAATCATAACCTTGTTTTTTGAGTGCATAAATTAAAATAAACTGACTTCCCACAGAAAGGTTTTTGTCTTCTCTGAAAATTAATTTGTCAACTTTCCTCTTTTTGTCCTCAGGCAAATCCCTATAGGCAAATTCAAAAAAAGTATCATTGGAAAGGGGAGTCACATCTGCAAAAAAAAGATGAGTCATACTCTTTTCTCCATATAAATTATTATGTGAATATTTTACCATAAATGTATTAATTTTTTCAATATGCATTTGACAAAATTCGGGGAAAAACTAAAAAAAAATGCAAAAAAATATGTGCCTGATATCCACATATCCACAACTTTATCCACATTAAAAACGTGGATAAATGGTGGTTTTAAAGCGTTTTCCACCGAAAAATTTATCAATAAAACATGGCAAAAAAGAGCCGTTATTTTTGCAAAAAAAACCATCTTTTAATCAATAAAAAACGAATTTTTCGGTGCATAAAATTTTTATGCGTTTTTTTGGAATAAACAGGGGGTAAAATGGCGAAAACCCAGCATTTTCAAGGGTTTTTGAATTATGCATAAAGTTTGCAAATTTTGCATAAAACTGTCGAAAGTCACTTGTGATGCACTCTTTGGGGATGTATGAAAAAAATTTAAAAAAACTTTCAAAAAACACTTGACAAAATATGATTTCCGTTGTATAATGCGCTTGAAAGGTCAAAGAAAGTCAAAGTCTAATTTCTAAAAATTTATATTATTAACTCAAAAGCAGGGGATAAAACCTTGATTTGAACGGATTACCATATGGAAAGGAATGATGACACAATGAAAATGAGCGATACAATTGAGAATTTTATAAGAGAACTTTTTGTTGATGACAACAGCATTGAACTCAAACGAAATGAACTTGCCATGTATTTCAACTGTGTACCCAGTCAGATTAATTATGTCATTCAGACAAGATTTACAACCGAAAGAGGATATATCGTAGAAAGCAGACGCGGAGGCGGAGGGCATATAAAAATTACGCGAGTTGCCATGAACTCAAACGAAGCATTGCGCCATGTTCTTTCAAACGTTGGAGATTCTCTTGATGTTATGACCGCCGAGGCGATAATTAATAATCTGTATGTTAATGAAGTTTTAAATTCCGAACAGGCAAAACTGATTCTTACTGCGTGTTCAAACAATGCACTTTCACCTGTGTCTGACGGATTTTTAAAAAACAGAATAAGAGCAAGTATATTTAAAAATTTATTGTTAATGTTTATATAAGGAGGAATCGGTATGGTTTGTTCACATTGCGGCATAAAAGATGCCAATGTTCACTATAAGCAGATTCAGGGCGGAAAAATAACTGAACTGCATCTTTGCACCGACTGTGCAAAAGAACTCGGATATATAAAAGAAAACGAGCCACTCTTTAACTTTGGTTCAATTCTCGGGGATTTTCTTTCTGCCCCCGCAAAGGCGAGTGCCAATGCAAGTTCGTACCGCTGTCCGGTATGTTCAACAACTCTCGATAAGGTAAGCAGGACAGGGTTTCTCGGATGTGACAGGTGTTATGAGATTTTTGCACCAACCGTTGAAAAGATGCTTTCAAAAATTCAACCCTCAACCAATCACAAAGGAAAACTCAGCGGTGCTGACGGAAAAAGAATTGAAAGAGATAACACGGTGAGAGACCTGAAAGAAGAGTTGAACCGCGCCATAATTGACGAAAACTATGAACAGGCGGCAGTTCTTCGTGATAAGATAAGAGAATATGAAAGCAAGGGGGATGAGCAAAATGGCTAAATGGTTTTGTGATGCAAATGCCGGTGATGATGTTGTTATAAGCACCCGCATAAGACTTGCAAGGAATCTTAAAGGCATTCCCTTTCCGGGAGCAATGACACAAAAAGATGCTCTTTTGGTAATAGAAAAAGTTGAACACGCTCTTGAAGAGATGAACTATACTTTCACAAGACTTGATATGTCGAAAACATCTCCTGCCCAAAAACAGAAACTTGTGGAAGAAAGGCTCATCAGTCCCGCACTTGCCAAAAGTAAACTTCCCTGTGCGGCATATATAAGTGAAGATGAATGTATAAGCATCATGGTAAATGAAGAAGACCACATAAGAATTCAATGCATATATGCAGGATACGAAAGCAAAAAAGCATATGAACTGATTTCAAAGGTGGATGACTATTTTGCAGAAAAACTTGACTATGCAATGCATGAAAAATACGGCTATCTCACATCTTGCCTCACAAATGTGGGAACAGGTATGAGAATATCCTACATGGTACATCTTCCCTCAATAGTTATGACAGGTGCATCAGACAGCATTTTCTCAACTGTGGGAAAAATGGGAGTGACCGTAAGGGGAATGTATGGCGAAGGAACAAAATCTTCAGGAAACATATTTCAGATTTCCAATCAGACAACCCTTGGAAGATCAGAAGTTGAAATTGCAGATTCCCTTAACGAAACTTTGGAAAAAGTCATAGAAAAAGAAAGGGAACTTCGTACAAAACTTTCGCAAAAGCAGGGGGCAATTCTGGAAGACAGAATTTTTCGTTCTCTTGCCATCTTAAAATCTGCAAGAGTGATTTCGGGAAAAGAAACTCTTGAGAGAATTTCAGATGTAAGACTCGGTGTTGGAGTTGGTCTTATTGACGGCGTTGAATATTCAAAACTCAACAACATTATGATAATATCCTCCCCTGCCCATATTGCATTTGATTATGGCGAGGAAGATCCTTCGTCAAGAGATATAAAAAGAGCACAGATTATAAGAGATGCTCTTAACTGAAAAGATGCTTAATGAATAATAAAGAAAGGATGATAACATATGGATTCAAGATTTACAGATAAATCCCGCTCGGCACTTCGCTATGCACATGAGGCGGCAAGAGAAGCAAACTATTCTTTTGTGGGAAGTGAACATATTATAGCCGGCATACTTAAAGAAGGCACATCAAAAGCCGCAACTGCTCTTGAAGCGTTTGATGTGACATATGAAGAATTTGTAACAAAGATGATAGAAATGTCTCCCCCTGATTCTTCAGGTACCGTCATCGGAACAGCCCTTCCCTTAACACCAAGATGCAAGACAATTCTTGAGATGAGTTTTAATGAAGCAAAAAAAAGCGGCTCACTGTTGATTGCCCCTGAACACATAATTATGGGCATATTGAGAGAAGGCCACAGCATAGGTGCAAAAATTCTTTCTGAACTTGGCGTGGATTTTTCTTCCCTTGCAAACACCATGTTCTCAATGCACACACCCGATTCGGGAAATGTTGGAGAAAACAGCGAAAAAAGGGGAACACACACCATTTCAAAGGCTTTGGCATCATTTGGAACAGACCTCACACAACTTGCAAAAGACGGAAAGTTTGATCCCATCATCGGAAGAGACAAGGAAATTGAACGTGTGATTCAGATTCTTTCCCGCCGCAACAAAAACAATCCATGTTTAATTGGTGAGCCGGGAGTTGGTAAAACTGCAATTGCAGAAGGTCTTGCTCAAAAAATAGTATCAGGCGAAATTCCCGAAATATTAAAGGATAAGAAAATATTTTCTCTTGACCTTTCATCTATGATTGCCGGAACAAAATACAGAGGTGAATTTGAAGAGAGAATCAAAAAGGCACTTGATGAAGTGAAAAAAGATTCCCACATCATTCTTTTCATTGATGAAGTGCACACTCTCATCGGAGCAGGTGCAGCCGAGGGTGCAATGGATGCGGCAAACATTTTAAAACCTCTTCTTGCAAGAGGCGAACTGCAACTTATCGGTGCAACAACCCTTGATGAATACAGAAAAAATATAGAAAAAGATGCGGCACTGGAGCGCCGTTTTCAGCCTGTAACAGTTGGCGAACCCTCTGTTGAGGACACAATCGAGATTTTAAAAGGCGTGAGAGAAAAATATGAATCTCACCACAAAGTGACCATATCAGACGAGGCACTTGTTGCAGCATCAACCCTTTCCGCACGCTATATCACAGACAGATTCCTCCCTGATAAGGCAATTGACCTTATTGATGAAGCATCATCCAAAATACGTTTGAAAGCGTTCACTGCCCCTCCTGACATAAAAGAAAAGGAAGAGGAACTCTCAGAGATTTCCGGTCAGAAACGTCAGGCAATAGAAAATCAGGAATTTGAAACTGCGGCAAAACTCCGTGACAAAGAGGAAGAACTCAAAAAAGCCCTTGAAGACAAAAAGGAAGAATGGAAAAAGAATAATACAAAAGAAGAACTTCTGATAACAGAAGATGATATCTGCGACATTATTTCCGACTGGACAGGAATACCTGTGAGGAAACTTGCTACGGAAGAGCAGGAAAGACTTATGAATATGGAAGAAATTCTTCACAAAAGAGTCATAGGTCAGGATGAGGCAGTAAGCGCTGTTTCAAAAGCCATCAGAAGAGGCAGAGTGGGACTCAAAGATCCCAAAAGACCAACAGGCTCATTCATTTTCCTCGGTCCCACAGGCGTTGGTAAGACGGAACTTTGCAAAGCCCTGGCAGAGGCAGTTTTCGGTGATGAAAATGCTATCATCCGCATAGATATGAGTGAATATATGGACAAACACAACGTTTCCCGTCTTGTGGGTTCACCTCCCGGATTTGTGGGCTATGAAGAGGGCGGACAACTGACAGAAAAAGTGAGACGTAAACCCTATTCAGTTGTACTTTTTGATGAAATAGAAAAAGCACATCCTGATGTGTTCAACATCCTTTTGCAGATTCTTGATGATGGAATACTGACAGATTCTCAGGGCAGAAAGGTTGACTTTAAGAACACAGTTGTAATTATGACATCAAACATCGGTGCAAGACTCATAACCGATAAGGCAAAAGCATCTCTTGGCTTTGGCACATCATCAGATGAGGCGGATTCTGATTATAATCAGATTAAAGAAAAAGTCCTTTCTGAACTTAAAAATGTGTTCCGCCCTGAACTTTTAAACAGAATTGACGAAACCATAGTTTTCAGAAAACTGACTCAGGAAGATATCGAAAAAATCACTTTCATAATGACAGACGGTCTTAAAGAAAGAATAGAATCAATGGGCTACAGTCTTAAAATCACAGACAATGCCATAAAACATCTTTCAAAAGCAGGTTTTGATGAAATCTACGGTGCAAGACCTCTCAGACGTGCAATTCGCTCTCAGGTGGAAGATGCCCTTGCAGATGAAATCCTTACAGGAAAATTCAGTCAGGGTGATGAAATCACGGTAGATTGTGTTGATGATAAAATAATAATTAAATAAAAATGAACGAGGTGTAAAAATTGTTTGATTTTTACACCTCCTTTATCTTCTGAAATTAGTTACTAAGCGTACATTTCCTCCTTTGCCGGATTGACATAAGACGACAAGTATTTTATAATATATTAGGAATTTGTTTGCAGAAAAGAGGATACGTTATGTATAAGGATACACACGGCGACAACTGGTACAAAGTAGGTCTTCACATTCACACCACCATATCAGACGGTGACCTTTCACCGAAAGATGTGGCAAGAAGATATAAAGATGCAGGCTTTGACGCTATCGCCATAACAGACCACTGGACATATCATAAAGAGGATGAAATAGAAGGTCTTAAAATAATTTCCGGCTGTGAATATAATCTTGGTGCTCACGACACCATTGACGGCGTAATGCACATTCTTGGAATTGGCATGGAATCCGACCCCTGCCTTTCAAGGGAATTAGCAAGACAGGAAGTTATAGACGGTATAAATTCAAAAGGCGGGCTGAGCATTCTTGCCCACCCGGCATGGTCTTTGAATTCATGTGAAGATGTCACTTCCTTAAACGGCATTTTTGGAATAGAAATATATAACACAGTATCAAATGCCCATATGAGCACAAGACCTTATTCGGGTTATATTATAGATATTCTTGCCAATAAAGGTGTCATATATCCCCTGATTGCAACAGATGATGCGCACTATTATGACGGGACTGACGATACCGTTTCCTACATAATGGTAAAATCGGAGACGGACAGTCAAAAAGATATTTTGAAAGCAATTAGAAACGGTGATTATTACTCAACTCAGGGACCTGAAATATCAGTTCATAGAGATGGCGACAATGTGATTGTGGAAACGACAGAGTGTTCTCTTATCAGTTTTTGTACAAATTCTTCCTGGGAAAGCGACAGAACAAAAAGAGGGGAAAATCTTACGGGTGCAACATACCGCATAAAACCTTATGATAAATGGGTGAGAATTGAAGTTATGGATAAATCAGGCAGATATGCCTGGAGTAATATTATAGAAATTTAAATATATAAAAACCACATAAAATAATGGGAATGTAAAAAAAGTCCAGACTGCAAAAAGGCAAATCTCACCACTCGCAGTACCTTTGTACAGCTTCGGGTTACCACTCAAAGCATGGCTCTGCCTTGCTTTGAGTTCGATTTGACAATTCTGAATCTTTTTTTCTATTCCCCAAAGGGGCTGTAAATTAATTTGCCGAATT
>JAZQJX010000030.1:0-7403 GCA_045541875.1 Clostridia bacterium
TCAGCACATATCGAGTCATTTATGACATATCGAAAATCTCGACAGAGATTTATATCGATGAAAAAAGCGTACTGAAATTTTCAGTACGCTTTTTTCTGGTGGGGAGGGGCGGATTCGAACCACCGAAGCAAGATGCAGCAGATTTACAGTCTGTCCCCTTTGGCCACTCGGGAACCTCCCCATAAGCTGGTGATGGGACTCGAACCCGCAACCTGCTGATTACAAATCAGCTGCTCTGCCAATTGAGCTACACCAGCGTATATTAAATTTTTGAAGTGGGAGCTACAGGGCTCGAACCTGTGACCCTCTGCTTGTAAGGCAGATGCTCTCCCAGCTGAGCTAAGCTCCCATGTCTGGGCGACTCGTATATAATAGCATATTAAATCTTCTTTGTCAATACCTTTTTTAAATTTTTTCTTTTTTTACAGTGAATTTGTTTCTGGATTTGTTTTTTTGTGCAAAGAGAACAAACAGAATTTTAAAAAAATGTGTTATGATTCAGAATCATAGATTTCTTTTGGGATTGCTGGTCTGTTCAAGCAAATAATCAATGGATACGTTAAAATAATCTGCAATTTTAATTATTTCATTAATACCCGGCTCTCTTTCTCCTGTTTCATATCTGCTTATGGTATTTTGATTCATGTTTAAATCCATTGCAAGTTTTAACTGAGAAACTCTTTTGTTTTTCCTAAGTTCTTTTAGTCTCATATCAAAACCCCCTTGACATTATTATCCCACAATGGTATAATTCAAATATCCCATTTTGGTATATTTGAAAGGAGATAAAAAATGATTTGTAAAAAATGCAAAGGAGAAATTGATAATAAGGCTGTTGTGTGCGTGCATTGCGGATGCAAGGTGAGAAAGGAGTTTTATAAAAAATGGTGGTTTTGGTGTATAGTTGCAGTGGTTGCAATTGCTATCGGAAGTTCCGGCGGAGAAGATAAAGTAAATGAAGTCTCAAAAACATCAGATGAAAAAATGTCACAGACAAGCGAAAAACAAATTGAGTATGAATTAGTGGATTTAAATGTTTTGTTTTCAGATTTGGAAGATAATGCTATGAAAGCAGAAAATAATTATCAGAACAAAAATGTTGAATTTGAAGCAAAAATAGCATCATTTGACAGTGATGGTTCATATATCAGCGTTGAACCTGTGAATGCAGATGAATGGAATTTTCAGACTGCCACTTGCTCCATAAAAAACAATGAACAAAAAGAAGTTTTAATGGGAAAGAATGTGGGCGATGTTGTAACCATAAAAGGTAAAATCAAATCAATCGGCGAACTTTTGGGATACTCTATTGATATGGCAGAAATTAAATAATTGAATTTTTCGGGTATGTAAAAACATGATTTTTCATACCCGTTTTTTATAGTAATTGTACCTTTTTTCATTCTGTCATTCTTAAAATTCCTATTGAAAAATAACAAAAATTATGATATTATAATTATGCCAAACTAATTCAATATGTTTAATGGGTTATTTTTTGGATAATTATACCCTTTTTTCGTCATACTTTCTTTATAGAATTTGACAAAAATGCAAATTCCATTTATGAGAGTATGGCTTAACCCATTTCCATAGAATTAGTTTGGCGACTATCGGAGTTTGCGTTTTTTATGCGTCTGCTTCGGTAGGCGCATTTTTTAATTCAGGAGGAAATGTATATGATGGATTCTTGTTGCAATTTTTAATTTTATATGATATACTGTCTTTGCGACATAAAGTTTAATAAATTCTTGATAACACAAGTGTGTATTTTTTTACTTTCGGTAAAAATGCATGCTCTATTTTCGCATACTTGTGTTATGAGAAAACTTTGTGTCGCAGCAATCGGAGTTATGCATTTTTCGTGCGTAGCTTCGGCTACGCACTTTTTTATTGTGGAGGAATTTTATATGGCTGATTTTTATAAATATCCGGTAAAAAGACCAAGAACCATTGATATTCTTGAAATTCAGGATTGTATCGAAATAATTTTGCAGGATTTGTCCCGCTATGGAGTTCCCGATAAACTGGCTATGGATTTTGTATCAAAATATTTTATACCCCTTAAAAGGCAGGCAGATATTCTGAAAATGGAGTATGGTGAAAGATGTTTTTCAAAAACTCCTGACAGCGCTTTTAAAAAATGGGAATAATGAGAAAAAGGAACAGACTCTGAAGTTAAAGTCTGTTCCTTTTAATTTCCGATTGTATTATTTTCCGCTCTGTCTTATTGCTGCAGTAACGGCATTTTTCATAAGTGTTGCAATTGTCATGGGGCCAACACCGCCGGGAACGGGGGTGATGTAGGATGCTTTTTTGCAGGCAGAGTCAAAGTCAACATCTCCGCAAAGTTTTCCGTTTTCGTCTCTGTCCATGCCAACATCAATAACAACAGCACCGTCTTTTATATATTCTTCATTGACAAATTTTGCTTTTCCGATTGCAACAACCAAAACATCTGCCTCTTTTGCAACTTCTTTTAAATTCTGAGTTCTTGAATGGCAGATTGTAACTGTTGCATTTTTGTGAAGCATAAGCATTGCCTGAGGTTTTCCGACGATGTTGCTTCTTCCGATAATCACACACCTCTTACCGCAAAGGTCAATTCCCGCATCGTCTAAAAGTTCCATGACACCCGCCGGTGTACAGGGAAGAAAATCAAAATTCCCAATCATTATTTTCCCCACATTTGCAGGGTGGAATGCATCAACGTCCTTTTCGGGACGGATGGCATTTATGACAGTTTCTTCATCTATATGCTTTGGAAGAGGAAGTTGAACAAGGATTCCGTGAATGTCTGATTTGTTGTTGAGTTTTTCTACAAGTTCGAGAAGTTCTTCCTGAGTTGTTTCGCCGGGGAGAGCATATTCTTCGGAATAGATTCCGCAATATTCACAAGCCTTCTTTTTGTTGTTGACATACACTCTTGATGCAGAGTCATCTCCCACAATTACAACTGCAAGTCCGGGGTTAACTCCTTCTTTTTTTAACTGTGCCACCTTTTCTTTCAGGCTGTCTTTTACCTTTTGTGACACTTTTTTTCCGTCTAAAATCTGATAACTCATTTTTGTTTTCCTTTCTGCTTGTCTTTTTATTTGTTTTCACATCCGAAGTTTTTCCACGGACAGTTTTCTTTTCTTCTTTCAAAAGTCTTGGTCTCACAAGACAATCGGAGCCAAAACCTATGAGGTCTTCCCTTTTCAGTTTCTTAAGGGCTTTTATGACAATTTCGTGATTCAGAGGATCATTATATTGAAGCAGCGCCCTCTGCATCTGTTTTTCCTCACCCTTTGGCACATACACCTTTTTCATGTCAAGGGGATTTATGCCTGTGTAGTACATACAGGTTGAAACCGTGAAAGGTGTGGGATAAAAGTCCTGAACCTGTTTGGGATTTATTTTGTGTTTTTTGGTGTATATTGCAAGGTTAAGAGCATCCTCAAGGGTGCTTCCAGGGTGACTGCTCATAAGATATGGAACAACATATTGCTCTTTTTTTAGTCTCCCGCTTTCCCTGTAAAACTTTTCGGTAAAGGCATCATACACCTTTGCTTCAGGTTTTCCCATCAGAGAAAGAACTCTGTCTGAAATATGTTCGGGGGCAACTCTGAGTTGTCCGCTGACGTGGTGGGCGCAAAGTTCTTTTAAAAACGTGTCAGATTTATCCTTTAAAAGATAGTCATATCGTATCCCTGAGCGTATGAACACCTTTTTAACCTTTGGAAGTGAGCGGACTTTTCTCAGCATCTGAAGATATTTTGAGTGATCTGCAATCATATTTTTGCAGGGTTTCGGGAAAAGGCATTTAAGCCCTTTGCATGTACCTTTTTCAATCTGCTTTTTGCAGGAGGGAGTTGTAAAATTGGCAGTGGGACCGCCAATGTCGTGAATGTAGCCTTTAAAATCTTTCATCTGAGTCATTTTTTCGGCTTCTTTAACAACCGATTCCACGCTTCTGCTCCTCACCTGTCGCCCCTGATGAAATGTGAGGGCGCAAAAATTGCACTCCCCAAAGCATCCCCTGTTGTGAGTTATGGAAAACTTCACTTCCTCTATGGCAGGAATTCCGCCAAGGGGTTTGTATATGGGGTGATAGTCATACATATAGTCAAGTTCATAAACCCTGTCAAGTTCTGCCTCGCAAAGAGGCGCCATGGGCGGGTTTACAACAAGATATCTGTCAGAATGTTTCTGAACAAGGACTTTTGCACTGATGCTGTCCTGATTTTCATATTCAAGTTTTGTGGCAACGGCATATTCTTTTTTATCATCTCTCACCGATTCAAAGGATGGGATTTCTATGAAATCTTTCAAAAACGATGTATCTTTCCTCACATAACAGCATCCATCTATGTCGGTGTCTTTTGCAGGGATTCCCATGTCCATGGCACGTGCAAGTTCTGTGATGACTTTTTCTCCCATTCCATAGGCAAGGACATCTGCTTTTGAGTCAAAAAGAAGTGACCTTCTCACTTTGTTGTCCCAGTAGTCATAGTGTGCAAAACGACGGAGGCTCGCTTCAATTCCGCCGATAATAATCTGAGCACCGGGGTAAGCCTCTCTAATGCGATTACAATATACTATCGTTGCCCTGTCAGGTCTTTTGCCTGATTTTCCACCGGGGGAATACAGGTCTTCTTTTCTTCTTTTTTTGTTGACACTATAGTGATTCACCATAGAGTCTATGTTTCCTGCAGAAACAAGAAAACCAAGACGGGGTTTGCCAAGACGCATAAAATCTTTTGTGTCTGACCAGTCAGGCTGGGCAATTATTCCCACACTAAAGCCTTCCGATTCGAGAACTCTCGATATTATGGCATGGCCAAAAGACGGGTGATCAACATAGGCATCACCGCATACATAGACAAAGTCAAGGGTTTCTATTCCTCTCTTTTCCATATCCTCTTTTGATATGGGCAAAAAACTTTTTTCAGACATAATATCTCCGTTTTTTATTTCATAAGCATTTCATTATACTGCTCTCTTGTGATAAGCACCTGACGGGGCTTGTTTCCGTCAAGTCCGCTGATGATTCCCCTTGCTTCCATCTGGTCGATGATGCTTCCTGCACGGTTATATCCTATGCGGAAACGTCTCTGAAGAAGAGATGTGGAAATCTGACCGCTTGTGATTGCCATGTCGATGGCATCGGGAAGAAGTTCATCCGCATCGCCGGGATTTTCACCGTCGGGCTGATATTCTCCCTCATCTTTTTCAATCTGTTCTATAACATTTGGATCATACACTGCCTCTGATGTACTTGAGACCGCTTCAACAACGCCTTTCACGTCATCATCTGATACAAATGCACACTGCATACGGGATGGTGTCGTCTCACCCACGGGCATATAGAGCATATCACCTTTACCGATAAGTTTTTCGGCACCGCCCATGTCAAGAATTGTCATTGAGTCTTTTGCAGAGGCAACCATGAAGGAAATTCGGCTCGGCACATTTGCCTTGATGTTACCTGTGATAAATTTTACAACAGGTCTTTGAGTTGCAATAACAAGATGCATGCCTGCCGCACGGGCAAGTTGGGCAATTCGGCAGACATAGTTTTCAACATCTGCAGGTGCCACCATCATAAGGTCGGCAAACTCGTCTATGATGATTACAATTGATGCCATTTTAGACTCAGGTGTACCATTTTTGTCCATAAGGTCATTGTAGCCTTTTATGTTTCTCACATTGTTTCTTTCAAATATGCTGTAGCGCTCGGTCATTTCCTGAACTGCCCAGGAAAGCGCTCCTGTTGCTTTTTTTGCATCTTTAACAACCGGAATCAGAAGATGGGGGATTCCGTTGTAGACACCAAGTTCAACCTGTTTGGGATCTATCATTACAAGTTTTACTTCATTGGGATCAGCCTTATAAAGAAGACTTATTATGAGAGTGTTGATGCACACCGATTTACCTGCACCTGTTGCACCTGCAATTAAAAGATGGGGCATTTTTGCAAGGTCCATGATGATGGGTTTTCCGCTGACATCTTTTCCAAGTGCAACCGCAAGTTTTGACTTGTGATTTTTAAATTCTTCCGATTCGATAACTTCCCTCAGGGTGACTGTACTGGGGTTTTTGTTTTCAATTTCAATACCTATTGTTGATTTTCCGGGGACAGGTGCTACCATAACACCCTTGTCTGCCCTGAACTTTAATCCGATATCCTTTGAAAGGTTGGTTATCTGATTTACCCTCACGCCCTCAGCAGGCTCAATTTCATATCGTGTGATGGTCGGCCCCTGACTTATTTCCACAACTTTTGCATCAACTTTGAATGAGTGAAGAGTTTCTATGAGTTGACGTGCATTGTTTCTGAGTTCTTCTGCAGCATTTGTGCCGCCTTGAGTGCCATTTGGTCTTGCAAGAAGGTCAATTGACGGATAGGTATATTCAATAAACTTGTCTTTTGCACTTTCCGTCTCTTCCATTTCTTCTTTGATTTCTTTGTCAATCTGCTCTTTTTCATCCTCAGAAATCTTCTTCGCCTCTTTTTCTTCATCAGAGGGTTCTTCATCTTCAGGGCCTGATGTCACGTCATCATAGAGTCTTATTTCGGGATCGGCAAATTCAATCTGTTCTCCTGTTGCCTCTTCGGGAATATTGAAGACAATCTCCTTTTCATCAATGGTGTCTTTATCAAGATCGGGCATTGTTGCAACGCCCCTTGGCTTTTTATCAGTTGTTTTCTGCGGTTCTCTTCCTTTTGAAATCATTTCTTCTATCATTTTTTTGCATGATGTATACACATTTACGATTGAAATATCAAATATCAAAATTGCAAGAACAATTATGGCAGAAAAAAGAATTATATATGTGCCTGCCAAACCAAAAACGCTTAATATCGCCACAACAAGACCGCCGATAAATCCGCCTCCCGGCTCTCCTTTTGCACCGTTTGCATACCAGAGAGAGGTTTCGGCATTACCCTGAAAAACTATCTGAAAAATACCGCAAAGAACAAAAACTGCGATATATGACATTACATATTTTGAAACAGATGATTTTTCTTTTCTGTGTTTCATTGAATATATTATGAGTGCAACAGTTACAAATGGAACAATATATGCACATATTCCCCCAAGTCCCGTGAAAAACTTTTTCAATACATCACCAATAGGACCTCCGGCATTTGAATATATGCTTATAACAAGGTATATGCAAAGTGCTATTATACCAATGGATACAATTTCAAATCTTTTGCTTTGTGATGTGGGTTTTGCTTTTTTCTTTGGTGCTTTAGTAACTTTTTTTGCTGACATATAAAATACCATCCCTTTATAATTAAGCAGTTGCGTCAGCATCCGAACCCGTTTTGGGTGTGTGTTTTTACGCCACTGCTTTGTTAAAATACTCGCAAATGCGTCAGCATTTACTGTGTTTTTGCCTCGCACTGTCGCAAA
>JAZQJX010000031.1:0-32785 GCA_045541875.1 Clostridia bacterium
AATCATCCTTTTGTGTGTAATAATTGGAATTGTTATGCTTATTTCGTTAATAGATGCAATTAGGTATCCAATTTCCCTTAAAATTAAATCAAATGATGTGGCAACTGCGAAAATAATATTTTATGGTGACGGAATAGACAAAGAGATAACCGAACAAAAAGACGTGAAAAAATTAGTTAGAGCATTAAATAAGCTTCGCTTTAAAGAAAGCGAAGATATGAGCCATATGTCTCCACATTCTGGCATTATAATTGTAGAATTGTATAACGAAAAAGGTGAGTGTATAGAATGTGTGCAATTTTATGATTGGGCATACAGGGGTGGCGAGTATAAAGGCGAAGAAAGAAAAGATGGAGATTATTTATCTGTAAAAAAAGGGTTGCGATTGGGTAATTTTTATATTTTATGCGACAAGTTGTGTGATGATCCCTTTGATATGGGTATATACAAAATATTTTATTACTTGCAATAATTTTTTTGTTCTAACCAAACACGAACAATGCCGAAGGATATCGATCAAAAACTACAAAAGAGGTGTGATGTATGACAGATAATATGTGTAATGAAGAAATTACAAAAGCAACTATTGAATTAGGAAAAGATGTTGCAAAGGATATTTTGCACCCAACATCTAAAAGTATAGGAGATAATTTAGGACTGTTGGTAGATGGAGTGATGGGGTGGTTAGGCTATTGGGGGCAGAAACAAGCGATTAAAAGAGAAATTTATTTGATTGAATATAAAAAAGAAATAGAGGAAGCTGTTAGACGAAGGAAAGAAGAAAATCTTATAGATCCTCAGATTCGAATTGTAGGTCCTGCGATTGAGGCTAGTAAATTTTACATTGAAGATAAAGATTTTAGAGAAATGTTCGCTGAATTGATAGCATCTTCTTGTGATAAAGAGACAGAACAATTAGTTCATCCGTCATTTCCTGAAATAATAAAGCAATTATCTTCAATGGATGCGAAATTATTACAACTTTTTGTACAAAAAACTACTTTCCCTTGTATAAAACTTCTTTCTGAAAATTCAGATAACACAGTTACTCCTTATCGTCATTTGATAGTGGATTTAAATGAATGTTCTCATTCATTTAATCAAAAGGATGAATTATATTTTACCCAGTCAATTGATAATTTAATGCGTTTAGGGATTCTACGTCTAAATAGCGAAGTAATACAACTTTCTTATGACTATGCTATGTTTAAGGAACACTGGTATTACAAAGCTGCAGAAAAAGAATGTGACGGAAACATAAAAATTAAAAGATATAGACTTGAGTTAACTGAACTGGGAGAAAACTTCAAAAGATGTTGTTTATAAGATAAAGATGCAACAAGTTGTATATAAAAATTTTCTAACTTGACACGAACTTGACACTGAAAAGGTTTGCATCAAAACCTTATGTGTTGCAATTGCATTGCAAAGCAATGCATCGATATAAATTTCTTGCGAGATTTTCGATATGTCTTAAAAGACTCGATATGTTGCAAGCAACTCGATATGTCGCTATCGCGACGAGATTTATATCATATCGAGTTTTGAGTGAAACGAAAAACATATCGATTTTACGAAGTAAAAATATCGAGCAAACGAAGTTTGCATATCGACAAAAACAGGTTTGCATCTAAACCTTATGTGTTGCAATCACCAAAAATCACTAAAGAGAAATTTAAGGAGGAAAAACTATGGAGTGGACACAAATAAGCATATTCACCACAGCAAAGGGAATTGACAGAGTGTGTGATATGCTATCGGAAATAGGAATTGACGGAGTTGAAATTGAAGACGAACAGGACTTTAAGGATTTTCTTGAAGAAAACAAAAAATACTGGGACTATGTTGATGACGACCTTATGAAAGAAAAATCAAAGGAAACTTGCGTAAAAATATATCTTGAATCAGATGACACCTTTGAAGACAGAAAAAAAGAGGTCGAAAATGCTCTTTTAAATCTCAAAAAAGAAGATGAACAAAATGAATGGGGAAGACTGACGATTGACACTGCAACACTTTTGGAAGAAGACTGGGCGAACAACTGGAAGCAGTATTTTCATCCAATAGAAGTTGGTGAAAAAATCCTCATTCAGCCAAGTTGGGAAGAACTCAAAGGAGAAACCGACAGAATAGTTTTCACGGTAAATCCCGGAATGACTTTCGGCACGGGTACGCACCATACCACCAAACTTTGCATTGAAGAACTTGAAAAGGTTGTGGATTCAGATTCTTTAGTTTTAGACCTTGGGTGCGGAAGCGGAATTCTTTCCATCATATCTCTTCTTCTCGGTGCAAAAGAGGCTTTTGCTGTGGATATTGATCCTGCCTGTGAACACGTTGCAAAAGAAAATGCCGAAATGAACGGTGTTGATCTTTCAAAGTATCACATATATTCAGGGGATGTTACAGGAAATTCAAAACTTTTTGAGAAACTTTCCGAAAGAAAATATGATGTTATTGTTGCAAATATTGTTGCAGATGTTATAATTGCAATACTTCCGACAGTAAAAAAACTCATAAAAGAAAAAGGTACATTTATCTGTTCGGGAATTATTGAAGAAAGACTTCCCGATGTGAAGGAAGCAATGGCAAAAGAGGGAATTGATTCATCTTTTGTGAAATATTCAGGAGGATGGTGTGCCATAAGTACAAAGATTTAACCCAGACAACAGGAATGGATATTGGACATTTCATAAAATCAGAAGGGGAGTGCCTAATCCCTATGTATGGCACAAACTCTCTTTTGCCGAGTTTGAATTTGTTGTATTAACAAAAACTTGTGGTTCGTATTTGCATCACTTTGCATGATTTGCTGTGGTAACGTAGTGATTAGGGATTAGGGAATAGTGATTAGGAATGGATATTAGACATTTCATAAAATCAGAAGGGAAGTGCCTAATCCCTATTTTCTAATCGCTAATCTCTACGTGGATTGAAAGGGGATGCTCCTTTCGAAAAAACTTTTTCTTTCAAAAAATAAAGTTTTTGCTATGCAAAAATTATGGAACAAACTCTCCTTTGTCGAGTTTGACTTTGTTGTATTAACAAAAACTTGTGGTTCGTATTTGCATCACTTTGCATGATTTGCCGTGGTAACGTAGTGATTAGAGATTAGGGAATAGAGAACAGGAACGGATATTAGACATTTCATAAAATCAGAATGGAAAGAACCTAATCCCTATTTTCTAATTACTAATCCCTATGTTGGGCTTGAAAGGGGAATCCCCTTTCAAAAAATAAAAATCCTCTTGACTAATCAGGTGTGTTCTTGATATAATACTTAGTTGAGAGGTGTGATTTATGCACAGATTTTTTATAGGCACATCTTTGGAAGGTGAAAACAGCGTAACGATTACAGGTGACGATGTTTCGCACATCACCCGCGTGCTTCGCCTGAGAGAAGATGATGACATTGTTGTGTGTGACTCAGAGGGAACAGATTGCGTCTGCTCAATAACTTCATTTTCAAAAGATGAAGTCACAGCCACAATCCTCAGTCGGGGAAAGTGTCAGACAGAACCGCCGGTAAGCATAACTCTTTATCAGGGTGTGCCAAAAGGGGACAAACTTGACACCGTTGTACAAAAGTGCGTTGAACTTGGGGCTGTAAGAATTGTTCCTGTTGCAATGAAAAGAAGTGTTGCCGTCATAAAAGACAGCGAAAAAAAGAGACAAAGACTTCAGAAAATTGCAGATGAGGCGGCAAAACAATGCCTGAGAGGAAAACTTGTCAAAGTGGATTCTGTTATGACCTTTAAACAGGCAATGGAAGACGCAAAAGAAAGTTTTGATTTAAAACTTCTTCCCTATGAAGATGAAAAAGTAAAATCCATAAAAGAAGTGCTTAAAGAAAGCAAAGATGCAAAATCTGTTTGCATATTCATTGGTCCCGAGGGCGGATTTGATCCGTCAGAAGTTGAAACGGCAAAAGAAAACGGATTTTATTCAGTTTCCATGGGGCCGAGAATTCTCCGGACAGAGACCGCACCCCTTGCAGCCATAACCGCAGTTATGTATGAACTGGGTGACTGGTGAGATACTAAAGAAAGTTTTATTATTTGAATACACGTTGGAATCCTGATTTTAAAGATTCCGGAATTGGAGACAGATATGAGAAAAAACAAAAAGAATTTTAAACCCATGTCATCTGATGCCAGGGAAAATATTGTAAACAAGGCAAAGGCTTTGGAGAGAGAATCCAACATTACCCTTATTTCTGTGATGGTGATAATTGTTTCTTTCTTCCTTTTGTTATATATTCACAGTGCATTTAAAACAAATTATACAACTGCCCTTGGTATTATAAACGTTATTACTGTTTTATTTGTTATTGCGGCAGTTTTATGCATAGTGTTTGCTTTGTGGAAAAAGAAAAACTTTCTCTGGGAATATGCCGTATTTGCTTTGGTTATAGCGGTTTTATATTATCTCCTCCCAAGGGGTGCATCTGCAATTCCCGGTCTTATTCAGGAAAAAGACGGAATGGTAATTATATCAGATTTTGCAAGTAAAATTGCAAAAATTCTTACCAGTCAGTATATTATTTATGCTCTCTGGGGAGTGAACGTGTTATATTGCATATTCACAATTGTTTTCCATTCTGCAAGATACACCAAAATCAAAAAGGGTAATATTAAATGAGAATCGTAATTCAAAGAGTAAAATATGCCTCCGTTTCAGTGGATGGCAAAATATGCGGACAAATAGACCAAGGCCTCATGGCCTTGGTTGGTTTTTGTGAAGAAGATTCTTCTCATCTTCTTGAACCCATGGCTGAAAAGATGGTCAACTTAAGAATTTTTGAGGATGAAGACGAAAAGATGAATCTTTCTCTTATGGATGTTGGCGGGGGACTTCTTGCCATATCTCAGTTCACCTTGTATGCAGATTGCAAAAAGGGACGGAGACCGTCTTTCAACCTTGCTAAAAGAGCAGATGAAGCAAACGAACTTTATGAAAAATTCGTTGACATATGCCGTGAAAAAATGGGCAAAAAGATAGAGACGGGAATTTTCGGCGCAGATATGAAAGTTGAACTTTTAAACGACGGCCCTGTCACCATAATTCTTGATTCTGATGAAATTGTAAAATGAGGTGATTTTCGTGGCAATACTTCATATGCTGAAATCTGTAAAAGATGATATCGGGATGACGTTTATCATATGTGATGAAGTGATAGAGAAAATCTGCAAAGAAAATAACATTGAAAAGGTAACTCCCAATGAGGGTGAAGTTTTTCGGATGAGCGGATATGGCATCAAAAAGCATTATACAAACAAAGAATGCCCTGTCAAAATTGATATATAACAGAACCATGTTTGCATAAATCGGAAATAATGAGGAAAGAATATTTTGGGAAAGAGGAATAGAAATGGATTATACCTACAAACCAAAAGGCGTTTGCGCAAGGGAAATTAAATTTACCATTGAAGACGGAATTGTTAAAAATGTTACATTTGTCGGCGGATGCTCGGGCAACACTCAGGGCCTTTCCAGACTTTGCGAGGGAAGAAAGGCAGAGGAGGTTATAAGTCTTCTTTCAGGCATACGTTGCGGATTTAAATCCACCTCTTGCCCCGATCAACTTGCAAAAGCGGTTAAGCAGTTGCGTTAGTATCCGAACTCGCCAAAAACAAGTAAAATAGCCGTTTTTCTTCGTTGTCGGTCTTGAAATACGTCAAGTATTCCTGCGACCTTCCGCCTTGAAAAACAAACAATTTTATCTTGTTTTAGGTTCAAAGAATTTTCGGTGCTGTGTTTTTGCGACAATGGGAGGCAAAAACGCAGTAAATGCTGACGCATTTGCGAGTATTTTAACAAAGCAGTGGCGTAAAAACACACACCCAAAACGGGTTCGGATGTTGACGCAACTGCTTAAGAAAAGCGATAATGCTCCGCACGTCCGCCGCAGGGCGGAGCGGCGAAGCCGCTTTTCTTGTTCAACCGAGGATATTATATCTTTAATTCCATCACTTTCGGGAATTGTATATTACTGTAACACCCTGTCAACATCTGCATCCGCAGGCTCTTCACCTGTCCACATATATGCACCCGAATATACAACTGTAGGAAGCGCCAATTCGGGACGGTGCCATGTGGTCTGAAGAATACCAACAGAGTTGTTTTTAAAACACTGTTCAATCATATTCTTTGCGCCAATCTTATCAAGGAAAGGCGAATATATGGTTTCAAATCCTTTGTTTTCAAAGAAAGGAACATCCTGCCATTCGGTTTCACCGATATCATTGTGTGTCCACACATTCATCAGTATATCTTTTGGCAGGCGGTCAGCCACGGAAGGATCGCACTTCCAGTATTTAACATCAAGAGAAGAATAAAGCATATCTGCCCACATAGCCATACGCACACCCCTTGCAGCCAGTTCATCCCGAAGAAATGTCAGGTGATTTGCGAAAAGGTCATCTGCTGATTGTACACGTTCCTCTTCTGTTGAACCAAAACCAAAGCATTTGTCACATGAACAGTGAAGGAAAGGAGGATTACGATAGGTTTTAATCAAATCATCCATCAGATCGCACAAATACTCTTTGGTATCTTCCCTTGTTGTAGCAAAGCACCAACCTCCGGGAATCCACATATCCTCAAGGTCAGGACGTTGGTCAAGCACCACATGCTGACGGGATATGATACGGCTCCATCCCGCATGACTTGTCAGATTCTGGTGAGGAATTGGGGTCATGTGAAGATCATCTATAACAAAAGATATCAGATCTTCCGTTTCCTTTCGTGACCATGCATTTGGCCAGTGAGCATACTCGCGCTTTTCATATGGAAACATTCCCCAGAACTCATAGAAAATATAGTTATATCCGCAAAGTGCAGCAATCTTTGTACGTCGACGTATGTCATCAACAAATGTATCATCCTTCGGTGTTCCGTCGTTGGGTTTGAATATGCACATGTGAACGCCCCTGAAATCCATCTTCGGTCTGTAACGGTATTCACCCACGGGATATTCACCGTCATTTGGTGCAACACGCTTCATGTCAATAAGCATTTTTACTCCGTTTGACACTGCATCCTCACATTTGCCGATTATTGCAATTCCATTTTCGGTTATGCGAAGAACAGTTTCTTTATCATCGCACTCCACATCAGCATCCACGTTTCCTATCATAAGATAGAGAAGTCCGTTTTTCGCTACATATGTTGCACTTCCCAGAGAAAGTAATGAAAGCAAATAGTCATATTTACGGGAAATAATATTTGTTGTGATTTCCCCTGATAAATTTATTTTTTCCCATCCTTGCTCATTAGCCTTTGAATCAGGCTTTAAAATCATGTTATTCATACAAAATCCTCCTGTTTTTGCATCTTGGACACCTTGACTCCTACGGGCAGGATGTGCCCTGTATTACTAATTCAATTATAACTGTACCCATCAGAAACACAACCCCAAAAAAACAACTAAAAGTCTGTTTTTCGCTACTGATTACCCGTTGACAAAATTGCGTGATTAAAGTATACTGACTGTATGTTTAACAGTAAACGGTTCGATTTTAAAATACTTTCAGTCCTGCGGCTTTGCTTTGGAGCGTCAAGACGTTTTTTACCTGCAAGGCCGTATCACGCATTGATATTCCGTATTCACGGAAAAGCGGAGGTCGTAAAAGGAGGCGACCGCATTCGTTTGACTAAAAACGATGTAACTTTTGTACCGAAAGGATACGAGTATAATATCAATACTACCACCGATGAAGAGGTTATTGTAATTCATTTTCGGGCTTCATTTTCAGAACCCCCTTCAATTTCATCCTTCCACTCCATCTATCCGGATGCCTTTGTATCACTTTTTGAAAAACTTCTTTTTACCTGGCAAAACCGCCCCTGCGGTTATATCTACCGTATGGACGCACTGTTCCTTTCTATACTTGAACAAATTGAACGTCAGATGGTGGAGATGCAGGCAGATTCTGTAATATACAGGATTCAGCACTCCGTGGACATAATGCACGCAAATCTTTCAAATCCCACTCTTTCGGTGGATTCTCTTGCATCAGAAGCAGGATATTGTCCCTCCTATTTCAGGCGGATATTTCACAATGAAATGGGCATTTCACCCAAAGAATATCTGACAAATATCCGTATTCGCCACGCCATTGCCCTTTTGGAATCGGGGTACTATTCTGTGGAACGGGTATCAGAACTTTCAGGGTTTACAGGCGCAAAATATTTTTCAACCGTATTCAAGCGTACTACAGGAAAAACTCCGTCGTCTTATTTATCGGGACGGGGAAAGAATTCAACTTCAAAAAAAGAATAGCGAAAAATTAACCTTTTGGCATCTTTTCAAGTTGCATTAATATGCCCGTTCCATTATATTAAAATTATTAAGCAAATTTTAAACTGAGGTGACAAGATATGGGAGATAATGTTTTTTCCTGCAACAGCGGTATTGATATCGCTTTTATTCCTTTTATGCCGGCAACCACAAAGGACAATGTGGAACTTCGCATACAATTAAAAACAACCAAACCGGGAGCACTGTTGGATGCCATTGTTTTGGTTGACGGGAAAGAAATTCACAGTGTTAAAAAACAACCTGTGGAAAATTTTTACTTTTTCAATAATTTCAGTTACTACAAAGAAGGCGCACATTCTCTCTGTGTCAGATTCAGAGAAAGCGGACAAGACGGGTTTGAAGAAACCAATCTTTCTTTCGACATAGAAAAAGAACGCAAGCCTCTCCTTTCGGGCGGATTCATAATGCTTGGTCCCCCAAATGACAGAATGCCCTGCTCCACCTTCACCAAATCAACCAAACAAATGTCTGAAAAAGACTGGGAAAGATATATAAATGAAATGGCAAAACTGGGCATAAAGTGCATAATCATCACAGTAACGGTACAACTTCATACAATGGATGGCGAAAACACAGCTCATTATGACTCAAAACTGTATCCCCGTTCAGACATTTCTGCCAAAGATCCCATAAGAGCCATACTGCGCTCTGCAGAGGCTAACGGACAGCATGTTTTCATTGGCCTCGGCCACCCCTATTGCGGCGCTTTGCCAAACACCACCGATGTCATGGATGAACTTCATGCCATTTATGGCGACAGTCCGGCATTTTACGGATGGTACGAATCAGAAGAAGTCAACATTCGTCAATATAATGACAAACTCTGGGAAAGATGGCAAACCTTGAGAAACCATGCATTATCACTTTCCCCCGTAAAACCCTTCATCGTTTCACCTTATGCTGACGGTGAGAATAACTATGATAAAACAGGCTCAATTCACCCCGAATTTTTAAGGCGTCTTGAAGCAGGTGATGCATCATTTGATATAATCGCTCCACAGGATATGGTTGGACACACCATAGAGGGCGGGAGACTGACTGTTAAAGAAAGCGGTGAAATGTATCGCCATCTGGCAAAATCCTGCAAAATTGCCCAAAAACATCTGTGGGCAAATTGTGAGGCATTTGATTTTAACGATGACTTTCAACTTGTTCCCCGTTTCAACGGTGGTGGCATGAACGGTGAAAACGGATATATTCAGCAAATAGAAGCCGTTCATCCATATGCCGAAAAAATTGCCACATTTATGTTAAACGGATTCTTTTCTCCAAAAGGCTTTGAGCCGGTGATTGGCGGAGAACGTGCAGTTGAGCAATGCGAATACTATCGTTCATATAAAAATTCCCTGGAATGATTATGGTGTGAAACTTTAATAATTATAATTAGGGTAATATACTATTGTTCGTTTTTATCGGTTCCGCCCCCATTTGACAATCGGATTTTTGTGTGATATAGTGTTTTTAATCATTAAACTACCGGAGGGAAAATTATGAAAAAAATTCTTGTGATGATGCTTTGTGTTGCCTTTTTGTTCTCCCTTTCTGCCTGTGGCAATGATGGGGATGAAATCAGGCATAAAGAGGATAAGAATATAACAGAAACAACTCCGAAAAAATCAAAAAAAGAAAAAGATGTTCCAAAAGGACTTCAGATAAACAGTTACTATCTTGACCTTTTGGGTGAGGAAAAAGAAGATATTGACGAACTTCTCGGAATCGGAGAATATTCTTACGAATTCGGAATGACAGACTATAAAAACGGGGTTATGATTGGCTGGAATTCTATCGGAACAGATCCTGATGATGACAGTGAAGCCGTGTGCATCAGTCTCACTCTGGAAAACATTTTCCATAACTGCCCCGAATCTCTCACTCAGGAAGAAATTACATCCCTTTTCCCCGATTCCTATGTGGAATACAGTCCCATGGATGACGAAAACGTTCTAAATGTCAACTATAAAGGAATGACACTTTCTTTCTATCCGGATCTTGGGCTTAAATCCACTTCTCATGCTTTCATCAATTCATCAAACAAATATGCCCTGCCGTCAGGAGAATATTTTGACGGTGAGATATCTGACGAAGACATCAGATCTGATGAGGACTATTATGAATACGCCCTGGCACATGATGAAGAATTTTGGAACATAAACAAAGACTGGAGAGATGACAGGGAATATTACTATCTTTCAGACGTGGATCAGGATTCAAGAAAGGAAATGGTTGTAAAACTCGGGTGCGGAATTGCCATATACAAAAAAACCGGCTCAGGTGTTGAAGAGGTTTTCAGAAACACTCTCCCTGAAAGTTCAGGTTCTGTGTCATACTATGTTGCAAATTATGACGGTGTTGACTATATCGCATACAATTCAGCAAGTTCCAGCGAATATACCGTGCTTTATAAACTCTCAGGAAAAGAACTTGTAAAAGCAAGAGTATCCCAATGCATTGATGGTGAATATTTTATTGATGATGCATCGGTATCATGGGATAAATATGATAAATACTTAAACTCAATTGAATATCCTTCGGGAATGGCAATGGAAAAATTAAAATAATATACACAATCCAAAAAACGTCGGGTGATATACCATTTGTGGTATACGCCCGACGTTTTTTACTGTATAGGAAATTACGCAGAATTTAGTTCGCGAGACAAGATGTATATCAAATTACGCCCGCGACTTGGGTGCAGGCTCAGCCTGCTTTTTCACACAGGATCATAAGTTATCATAACCTCATAATCCCCATTTTCTTTTTTCAGTTTACGCTTAACATATTCTGTGATTTTTTCCTTTTCATTTATTAATGAATCTGTAATTGTCACATCAAAAATAAGTTTTGTTACATTTTCGTACCTTTCAATGTGCAAATCGTGAAGAGAAAGACTTTCATCATATTTTTTTAAGATTTTAAGGAGCAGTTCCTGCATATTTTTGTATTGCTCATCGTCTATTGCCACAGGATCATGATGAATCACAAGATGAACATTTAACTCTTCCAGACATTCCCTTTCGATTTTGTCTGTAATCTCGTGACAGGTTTCAAAATCTTCTCTGCGGTCAAATTCAACGTGAACACTTGCAAAACAGTTTCCCGGACCATAGTCATGAATTAAAAGGTCATGGATTCCGAGAACTTTTTCGTTTCTTTGGATAAAGTTTTCAATATCCTTTCTCATTTCCTCGCTTCCTGCCATGCCCATGAGTGTGTCAACGGTTTCTTTGATGATGCCCGCTCCACCTTTCAGGATAAAAAGAGACACCAAAAGTCCGCCCACTCCGTCGAGCCTCCAGCCAAAAACCCTTTCAAAGATAAGAGCAGAAATAATTAGAACAGTCGTTATAACATCATAGAGAGAGTCTTTTGATGCGGCAAAAAGAGCCGATGACGAAATCTTTTTTGCAACACTTTTGTAGAATACAAAAAGGCAGAATTTAACTATGACAGAAACTCCGAGGACAATCAATGCAAGTGATGAAACAAGGGTTTTTTCCTCTGTTAATATCTTTGAAAAAGACACTTTTGCAAGTTCATAGCCTGCAAAGAGGATAAACACCGCAACAATCATTGCAGATATATATTCAAATCTTCCGTGTCCGTAGGGATGATCAGAATCTGCAGGCTTCTGGGAAATTTTAAAGCCAATTAAAGTCACAACAGAACTCACACCGTCAAAAAAGTTGTTAACTCCGTCACCTACAACAGAAATTGCCCCGAAAATAAGCCCCAGAGCAATTTTGAAAATCGCCAGAAAAGTGTTTATTAAAATTCCTGTAAGGGATGCTTTTTTCCCTATATCAAATCTTGATGTGTTTTTTGTTTCACATTCCTTTGTGAAAGCACTGTTTGACAAAACCATCATTTCCTTTCACCAAAACTTATTTTCCCTGATTCTATATCTTCTATGACTCTTGCTATGGCGTCTTCATCATTTGAAACCGTAATATAATCTGATGCCGCCTTTGCATCTTCGTTTGCATTTTCAACTGCAATTCCAACACCCGCCGCCTTTATCATCTCAACATCGTTGGTATAATCCCCCACAGCAACTGTTTTTCTTATGTCAATATTAAGATATTCACAAAGCATCTTAAGTGCCTTTCCTTTGTTGACATCTTTTGGGAGAATTTCAAAAAGAGTTCTTTCAGAGCGAACAAAGGAAAACTTATGTGCAAGAGGATGAGAGGTGCAAAGTTTTTCAATAAGGTTAATGTTTTCAGGGTTTTCATCTCCGAAAACTATCTTTGCCACAACCCCCTCTATACGGTCAACACTTCGTCTTATATCCGGCGTTCCCGTAAGTAAACGAAAGCGTGCCATAGCAGAATTTTCTCTGCAAAAAATCACTTCGTCAAAAGTATTTGCCTGATAGCCTATGTTCTCTATGTGCTCTTCAGCACATTTCACAAGATGTACAAATTCCGGCGAAATATGTGTGTTCCACACATATTTATTCCTTTCAAAATCGTAGAGTCCTCCGCCGTTTATGCAGCCGAAGGGGCAGTTTGGTTTTATCATATCAATAATTTTTCTGGTCGTTACAGGCATACGCCCGGTTACAAAACTAAACAATCCGCCATTGGCTTTAAAATATTCTATTGCTTCAAAATTTTCCCTTGAAATTGTTTTGTCATCTTTCAGAAGCGTTCCGTCAAGGTCTGTGCATATTAAAATTCCGTCAAATTTTCCCATGGGGTTCTCCTTTTTATATGTAAATCTTTTTTGATTATTAGTTAATTGCAACATATAAGGTTTAGATGCAAATCTATTTAGTGTCAAGTTCGTGTCAGGCTAGAACTAAAAATCAACTTATGCAATTTGTATGCTTACGCCAAGCAATGGAGCGAGTATAAAATAAATAGTAATAACACTTAAAATTGGAGTAAGTATAATTGCGCTATATATTATCACTTTTTTAAATTTTCCATTCGCTTTGAAATACGCAAAAATATGTAGTACCAAATATATTATAAAACTCATTCCACATCCGAAGAAAGCAAATTCACCATCGCCACCCCAAAACCACATAAATACAAAATATTCAACTAATAAAAATATAGCTAACGGTATATGCAGTAAGAATATTATTGCTCTTTTCATTGCCATTTCTCCTTTCGACAACATTCGACATATCTATATTGCGACACATAAGGTTTAGATGCAAACTTTTATCAGTAGTAGTTCGTGTTAGATTAGGAACAAAAATTATGTGAGCCAAAAATCAAGTGCATCTTCGCATATGTCTTTATCACAATTATCATTTTCTATCCACGCCACCTTAAACACAATTTCAGGATATGAATAATCCAATAATTTAAAATCAAATCCATCTGCCGACTCACTTGCAGAAGAAACCATATATCTTACAAACCTTGTTTCATCAAACATTGGTGGGTATTGAATGTAACCTTTATCTTTTCCTGTATAAAAGATTGCTTGTTCCAACTCTTCATCATCGTTAGGATTATATGAGCCAATTCCAACACTCCAGTTTTCTATTGTTGAAACGACTGATTCTGTATGTTCATCTGAACCACCAAAAGAAAATGTTCCATTTGAAAACCCAACGTGGTAATAACACCCTATTTTTAATTTCCTTGTATCTATTACTAAATCAAAGTTTGTTTCTGTGTTTAATTCTCCAATGACTTGCTGTTTATTGTCATAAATATGATAAGGGACATCAAAAGTGTTTTTTCTAACAGAAAAAGGGATGCTAACATTTCCATCAGTAACAAAGAAATATCCAACTGGTGTTTTTAATTCAGTAATATTTTCATAAATAAGTTCTTGCATATTAACATCTCCTTTCTACATTTTTCGACATTATTTATATTGATTCTGTCAAGTCAGAAGCAAAAATGTCGATATGTTTGCACTTCGCTCAAACTCGATATGATATAAACCTCGTCGCGTCAGCGACATATCGAGTTGCTTGCAACATATCGAGTCATTTATGACATATCGAAAATCTCATCAGAGATTTATATCGACGATTTCAAGCAAAGCTTGAAATCATTATACCATCCCCATCTCAAATAATCAACACTAAAAAGCAGGCTGAGCCTGCAGCCTGAGTCGCGAGCGTAATTTGATATACATCTTATCTCGCGAACTAAATTCTGCGTAATTTCCTATACAGTAAAAAGGGGTGAAAAACTCATACGAATTTTTCACCCATCTGCTTTTTTTATTCCCTTTTTACTACAGTTTCCCCCAAAAAACTTAATATTCGATTTCTGCTCCGACTTCTTTTGCAAGTTCTTCAAGACCTGCGTTGTAGTCATCAAGAAGTCCGATGCCTTCATCAATTTTTTCAGAACCTTTTGTCACCATATCTGCATCCTGATTAACAAATCCGTCACGGACTGCTGAAAGCCCTTCTTTGTATGCATCCATAACCTTAACATATTTTGCTTTGAGTTCTTTGACTTCTTCTGTTGCAGGTTTTATTCCTTCAAGTTTTGCAAGTGAATCGTCAACAAGAGGAAGCAAAACATCATTAAGACTTGTTACAAACTGTGCATCTTCTTCATAGTTTTCCCAGTTCGCAGTTTCCTCTTTGATGAGTTCATAGTTTTCATTTACCTGTGTCATTTCCACATTTAAAAAGTTTTCAAAATCGTCATATAAAGGATCTGAGCATCCTGCAAAAATCCCAAGAGCCATAACTGTTACAAGTATGAGAGTTATAATTTTTTTCATTATAAAATCCTCCGTTTTTTAGTCAAGTTTAAATTTTTCTCCACATCCGTAATTTTCATAAACATAGTCAATATCCTTATCCCCTCTTCCTGAAAGACAGGCAAGGATTGAACCCGATTTATGTTCTTTTGCATATTTAATGGCAAATGCCACAGCGTGAGCACTTTCAATTGCGGGAATAATTCCCTCATATCTTGAAAGAAGGAAGAATGCTTCCATTGCCTCTTCATCGGTTACTGCATCATATTTTACTCTGCCCACATCTCTTAAATACGCGTGTTCAGGGCCGACACCCGGATAATCAAGTCCGCTTGCAATTGAATATACAGGAAGAGGTGCGCCGTTTTCATCCTGCAAAACGTAACTGTCGAATCCGTGAAGTCTGCCTTTTGTTCCAAACTTCATTGTAGCCGCATGGTCCCCCACATTCGAGCCTTTTCCCAGGGGTTCAACGCCGTATATTTCCACAGGGTCTGCAAGGAAGGGAATAAACATACCAAGTGAGTTTGAACCTCCGCCAACGCAGGCAGTTACCGCATCGGGCATAATACCTGTCATTTCAAGGAACTGCTCTCTTGCCTCAATGCCTATAACCGACTGAAAATCTCTCACCATTTTGGGGAAAGGATGAGGTCCGAGACATGAGCCAATGCAGTATATGGCATTGTCATATTCATTGAGATATGCTTCAAACGCCGCATCAACTGCCTCTTTTAAAGTTTTGAGGCCGTGAGTTACGGGAATAACATTTGCTCCAAGCATTTTCATTCTGATAACATTGGGATGCTGTTTTGCAATGTCAACCTCGCCCATATAGACATCACATTCCATACCAAAATATGCCGCAGCCGTAGCAATTGCCACACCGTGCTGACCTGCACCTGTTTCGGCAATGAGTTTTTTCTTGCCCATATATTTTGCTAAAAGTCCCTCACCCATACAGTGATTAAGTTTGTGAGCCCCTGTGTGGTTGAGGTCTTCTCTTTTTAAGTATATCTGACAGTTTCCGAAAAGTTTGGAAAGTCTTTCACAATGATATACAGGTGTTGGTCTTCCCTGAAATTCCTTTCTGATTCTTCTGAGTTCGTTTATGAACTGTGCGCTGTGACAAATTGCCTCATAGGCATCGTCTGCTTCCTTAAAGGCAGGTATCAATGCTTCAGGCAGATATGCTCCGCCGTGTTCACCGAAATATCCGTCCTCTGTGGGGAAGTTTTTCAGATAAGTTTCAAAATCTCTGAAATCACTCATTTTTTTATTCCTCCTGTTTCTGATGTTTATATCACGGGATGGTATTTATCTTTTAATTTTTCAAAACAGCATCAGGGTTTTATAAAACAAAACCCCTGAACTGCCGTTTAGCAATTCAAGGGCGAAATTACAAATCCGCGGTGCCACCTTGTTTTTTTCTCTTAGAGATACCAACATATCCCCGATCCTTTACGCAGATCTTACGTCGGCGCATTTGACGCCGCCCTCGGCAGTCCATATTACTCAGGGGCCTTTGCGGAACTCACACCGTAATCCGCTCGCTCTTAAAGACCTTAGCTGACTTTTTTCTGCCTCATCGGTTTGGTGATATTTATTTTTTTATAACATAGGAAATTACGCGCATTGCGTGCGTAATTTTGCTTGTTTCAAAAAAGATTTCCTTCTCGCCCCCAAGAGTGGGGGCAGGGGGGTTGATGATTGAAAATCTTTTTTATAATTATAGCACTTTAGATTTATTATGTCAACAAGGAATTTTCAGACACAATCACAGAGTGTGGGATGAGTCATTGTAATGATGTCTGAAACCCATATTTAACCTTGATTCTCTCAAGTTTTTCAATCATGGGCGAAGATATAAACCAAAGAAAAAAAGCAGTTCCCGATGAATGAATCAGATCAAAGGGCAAGCCCGATGCATACACCGATGCAATCATTTCCCATGTGATTTCATCCTGCCACATCATAACAGACGACAAATTGGTGATACCGCCATATATGATAAATGTTGTAAAAAATCCGAATATGCAAAGGACAGTGCGGCTTATCTTTGGATTTCCTTTTGCAAAAATAATTCCCGACAAAAAACCCATAGCCCCGAGAGCAAACATCTGCCACGGTGTCCACGGCCCCTGACCGAAGAAAAAGTTTGAAACAAAACCCGTTACTGCTCCGACCAAAAATCCCGTTTCTGCACCAAAACACAATCCTGAAATAATCACTATTCCTGCTACGGGTTTAAACTGAGGCAATGCCGAGAATACCGCCCTTGATGAAACTGCAATGGCACACAAAACGCTGATTACAATAAGTTCTCTTGCCTTAGGTTTTCTTTTTTCAAACATCATGCAAAATGGTATGAGAGTTTCAAGAATTATTAAAAGGCTTATGAAAAAATATTTTCTGTTGCCGAAAAGGGAAATCCCTGCATATATTGTCAGAGGAATCAGAACAAGCGTCAGAAAAAGCGATACAATTGTTCCTTTTGTAAGTTTCCTCTCTTTTCCCGAAGATGGGAAAACCCTTATCACTCCGCCTCTTTTTCCGAAAAAGCAAAGAAAAGAAATGACAATTTCCCCAAGAGAAATCAATTGGATAAATGAAATCCCAAATCTGTTTGTGTCAGGGAACGAAAGCATATCAGGTTTTTTGAAATGCAAAAAAGATGTTAAAAGAAAAAGAAAAGCAAAGATGCTTCCTGCAAAAAGCCTCAGAGGCGACATTCTTTCTTTTTTCTCTTTTTCACCGTGATGTCTGGTTTCTGTCCTCTGAAATCTGACATTTATGTCTCTTGTCTTTCTTTTTTCCACCTTTCCTCCGCAGGCAAGAATAATATCCTCGGGAAGAACTGCATCGGGAAGTATTGTTCTTGCCATACGGTTTGCCGAGGTGGTATAAAAATTCATCCCCTTAAAAAACTCTCTCGGTCTTCCCTCGGATGCAATGTTTCCGTCAAAGAAAAGGGCGCACCTGTCTGCATATTTTGCACAAAACTCAATATCGTGAGACACCATTAAGACTGTAACCCCATTTTCTTTTAACTTTGCAAGAATCCGGGCAAACTCTTCTTTGAAGTTTGCATCCATTCCCTTTGTGGGCTCATCAAGAAGGAGAATCTCAGGTTCTCTTAAAAGCACCTTTGCAAGGGCGGCTCTCTCCTGCTCACCCCCTGAAAGGTCATAGGGATGAGATTCAAGAAGATTTTCAAGCCTGCATATCGCCGTAATTTCCTGAATCTTTTTTTCTTTTTCTTCCTTTGAAAAGTCTCTGTCACGAAAAACATCTTCCAAGTCAAGGAATACTGTATTTTTAAGAAAAAGCCTTTGGGGATTCTGAGGAAGACAGGCTAAAAGACCGTCATAGAGATTTTTAACTTCCGAAATCTTTTCACCCTTTATTATCACTTCACCTCTTTGAGGTGTAGTAAGTCCTGATACAATGGAAAGGGCAGTTGTTTTACCTGTGCCATTGCCCCCTGTTATGGCAAAAAGTTCACCTTTTTTTACCTTCATATTAAGATTTTTTATAACATAAGGACTTTCTTTTTCATATCTGAACCATACGTTTTTAAGTTCAATCAACGTTTCCTCTGTTTCAGATGGGGGATTGTCCTTTGGAATAAGCGACGGATTTATAACACTTCCTTTTGAATACTCTTCAAGCCACTCTCTGCCCTCTCTCACAGTCATGGGGCAAGGCAGGAGATTTTCAATTTCCCCATGCACTCTCACAGGTGTCGGAAGCGCCCTGCACATGGGGTGATTATTTTCTTTGAGAATCTTTCCTGCATCTTTCGGCGCTGTGTTTACTATGATTTTTCCTCCGTCCATAACAATAACTCTGTCTGAAAGGGGAAACACATCTTCAAGACGATGCTCTGTGATGATAACCGTCGTGCCAAGTTCTCTGTTGATTTTTTCCAAAGTCCCCAGAAACTCTCCGGCGCAGATGGGATCAAGTTGACTTGTGGGTTCGTCAAGAATCAGAACATCCGGTTGCATCACCATAACCGATGCAAGATTAAGAATCTGCTTTTGACCTCCCGAAAGTTCTGTCACATTTTTGTAAAACCACGACTCTATTCCAAAAAATGATGCCATTTCAGAAATTCTTGCTCTGATTTCATCTTGTTTAAACCCAAGGTTTTCAAGACCGAAACTCATCTCGTGCCACACCTTGTCTGTGACAATCTGACTTTCAGGATTCTGAAACACAAAGCCGATTCCCGAAGCCTGTTCCATCGGTGGGCAATCAGAGAGAAGTTTTTCGTTAAAATATACTTCCCCCTCCATTTTTCCCCAAGGTGAAAGTGACGATTTCAAAAGCCTCAGGAGAGTTGTTTTTCCGCATCCGGATTCTCCCATAAGAAGAACAAATTCACCTTTTTTTACTGTAAAGTCTATATCTTCAAGGACTTTTTCATCTCTTCCGGCATATGTGAAACTTAAATTTTTAACTCTTATGCTTTCCATCTTCTCACCTCCCGAATTCCGATTATTACAGGATATATACAAAGAACAAAGTATGATATAAAAGTGCTTATGCCAAAAACTGAAACCTTTGATAAAACAACTGACGGGAAAAATTCAAGACTCATTTCCCCTGTCAGATAGCCTGAAAAAGTGTATATTCCCAAAAAGAGAATGAATATGAGCGCTTTTTTATCGCGTCTGTCAAAGGTGTATATGGAAAAAGCGGTTCTTTTGGAGCCTCCGTAACCTCTTGATTTCATACTGTCAGAGGTTTCTATGGCACTTTCAAGAGCATGAGTTGTCACGATTGACAAAATGTCAAGTGCGGATTTTGCCCTTTTTATGATATTTCCTTTTGTAATGTCACGCCCCATACACTTCTGAGAATCTGCCACAGCCTTAAAAGACCTTGCAAATGATGGCACAAACCGAAGTGTCATGGACAGGATAAGAGAAAGTCCGGGAATGATTTTCCCGAAAAGATATATAAACTTGTCACTTGTCATAATTTCATTATAGCAGGAAAAATGACATATGACGCTCACAATCATTGCCGATGCACAAAACCCGTAGACTACCGATTCAAATGTAAGTGGGTTACCCCAGGGTAGATAGGTTATAATTGTCACACCACGGTGATTGAAAATGGGATTTATGAGTGCCACAAAAAGAAACATGGGAATCATATATGAAAGATTCTTTTTGATTTTCCCCCCATCTTTTAACATCACAAGATATGTAAACCCCGAGAAAAGAGAAATGATAAGACACACAGGATGAAAAAACAGACAGGAAAAAACTATGACAAAAACAAAATAGGCAAAATTCACTATTGGATGATAGGTTTTGAATTCTTTCATTTTTTCCATCCTGCTCCTTTCTTATCATATTAGTCTGACGGAAGTCATCCGCACATATATGTCCATTCAACAACATCTCCGTGGTTTAAAATATACTGAGAACATCCCACAGACGGAATTTTTCCGTTAATTTTATAAATCCATCCTGACATATTTCCGCAGTCAGATTCATACAGGTTCCCTATACCTTTAACATAATAACTGCCAAATCCGGGGGTATATTCAAACTCCATATGTATGTTGTTGTCTTTCATTTCACGGCAAAGGACATCAAACACACTTTCTCCCTGAGAAAACTTTGCCCTTTCAGATGAAAAAATAATGCCGTCCTTTGGAATCAGATTATACTTTGACCGGCTGAGTTTGTCAAGGTTTGAAAGAAGTTCATCGCATCTGACGGTCAAAGCGCAAAAATACCCTGTATTTTTTTCAGAGTCATCTTTGTCTTCAAAATTTTTTTCATCCTGCACACTTTGTTCAGATTCCTTTGCATCAAAGGAATCGGCATCAAAGGAATCGTTTCCATCCGTCTCTGTTACGCTTATGACCTGTTCATAACTTTTGGTACTTTCGCTTTTTGCATCATTGTGCTTTTTTGGGGGTTCATCCTGGGCATCTGTTTCATTTCCGGCAGATGATTCTATTTCGACGGCATATTCATTATCCTTATTCACACTGATTTGCACCGCATCTTTTGCACATCCGAAAAGAATTGCGCTCAAAACTATTATAATTGCCGCCGTCAGAATTTTTTTGCAGTAACTATTCATCTCAGTTTTTTATCCCTTCACAGAATCTCATCAGAATTGTTGCCCCCTGAGAACGGGTTGTCCACTGTCGGGGTGACACTTTTGCATCTCCTGTCCCTGTTATAATTCCCTGAGAATCCGCCCATTTCAGTGCATCTACTGCCCAGTCGCTTATTTCTTTTTCATCATTATACCGGGACAGTTCGCCGCCTGATTTTGTGTCATATCCTTTATACAAAGCATAGCGATACATTATAACTGCAAATTGCTCACGGGTAATGTTTTCATCAGGCGAAAATGCATCCTCTGAGATTCCTGAAACAATTTCTTCCTTTGCCGCCCAGGCGACAGAATTATAATACCATGCATTTTCTGAAACATCCTCAAATCTGCTTTGCAGGAATTCTCCTTTTGGGGATTCCAATCTGTAAAGAATGGTCACAAGCATTGCTCTTGTCATATTGCTTTCAGGTTCAAAGCCTTTTTCTGTGCCTTGCATAAGATTGTTCTCATAGGCATATTTTACAGAATCATAATACCAGTCAGAAGATTTCACATCATTAAATGTGTTCTCATTAAATGTGTTTTTTTGAGTTTCTTCTTTGCCGTCATCTTTGTCATGGGGCTTTTCATTTAATTGTTCTTCTTCATTTTCATCTGTCCGGGTATCTGACACATCCTCAGTCTTTCCGTCTGAAGATGAGCCTCCACCGCCTGATGCACCGCCGGAATTTTTCTTAAGAGAAATATTGATTTCTTTTGGAATATGGTTTTGTGCATCCTCCGGTGACACCGTGATTGTTCCCTGATAGTTTTTGTATCCGCTTGCATAAATGTTGTAAGTGTATGTGCCTTCTTCAAGGTCATATTTTCCCTCTTCAAAAGGAACCGCGTCAGTTATTTCAATTTCTGCTTTTTGAGGATTACAGTAAAAAACTACAGGACACCCTGCAGGTTCTCCTGTTTCCCACAAGGGATTTTCCGGATTTGATTTGAAATCATACATTCTTCCCATATCATTTTTCAAAAGTTCAAGAGAAAGAAGTCCTCTGAATCCCTGTTCTGTGGAAAATGAGTTCTCCATAGGTTCAAAACCGTCATAATTTTCAGATGCCATACTCATAAGAGCGTCTGTCAGTGTTTTACCATTTGTAATAACATCTGCACTGTCAATTCCATATGCTGAAAGGGCAACCATTGCAAGACCTGTGGACGCCGCATTCCCTATTGAACCGGTTTCGTTTTGTGCATTTTTTATTATTTCAATTGTTTCATCTGCAACGCATCTGACATTTTCATTTTCATCATAATATGGTGCCAGAGCAAGAAGCATCGCCGCTGCTGCATCTGTTCCCCAGGGGTTTTCCTGCCAACTTTCCTTGTTTGCGATTATTTCGCTTATCATATAGTCTCTTTGCTCGTCAGACAAATATCCCTCTCCCTGATTAAGTGAAAGGAGAACATAAGATATGGTATATACATCTGTTACTGCTTCTGATTTTTCATCAATTAACCCTCTGAGTTTCCCCACCGGATCAACATTTTTAAAGTTTTTGTCATACACCTTTGTTGCATCATATCCAAGCGCCCTGAGAGCAATGATGCTCTTTGCAAGAACAGAGGGAACTGACGACGATGAGACATCTGAAACTATTTTTTTGACACATTCACGTTTTACATCTTCACAAATTCCCTTTCCTTTTTCAGGGAATAGACGGTCATACACCTGCATATCTGCAAGAAACCATATCATATTTCCGTCAGTAAGTATGCTTTCGCTTCCGTATACATCCGCAATATTGTCCATAACCGCGTTATAGGTCGGTTTTACACTCACCTCACACACCGGTGCTGTGATTGCAGATACTTGTCTGTCTTTTACGGTTTTGAATTTTTTGGCTGTGACAATGTGTTTCCCAAAGTTTTCAAAATTCAGACTGACTTTTCCATCAGAATCTGTTATATATTCTTTTCCGTCACAGACAACCGTTGCACCCTCGCAGGGCGAAAAGACCATGTTCCAGTTTTCATCATATCCTGCCTGATACAAGGTCATAACAAATTCCTCACCTGTCTGCACTTCTTTTTTGAAAGAGTCAAATTTTGTGTAAACTTCTGTGTCGGGATATTTGTTCTCATATATGACAGCGTCTATATAGTCTCCGTCTTCAACCACCGTATCAAGACCGCCAACATATTTATCGCCGCCGTTTATCTGATAGCCGAAATTTCCGCTTTCATCACCCCAGAATTTTGTAACATATGTGCCGTAGTCACCCTCACCTGACTCATAACCGCCCTCTCCTTCATAAAAAAGATTATGAGCAGACGTGAACACATCATCCAGATTGTAGGTTTCTTTGCCTGAAAGGCTGACACTTACCATTGTTGCCTCTTCAATAAGTTCACCATTCCTGCTTGCATTAAATGTTACGGTGATGGTTTTTGAATCCTGTGCATATGAAGGCGTACAGACCGACATTAAAAAAATTGTAAGGCTCAGGAATACCCCTGTGATTTTGTTGAATTTCATTTTTACCATTCCTTTCTTTTTTGCCGCACAAAAAAACTGCGGCAATTCTTCTTTTTGAAAAATTACCACAGCTGAGTTTTCCTGTGACAAATCACAAAATGTTTGCACGAAAAATAAGATCTCCCTTTCATACAAATCCTGTATGGGGTGAGATATACAAACAAAAATACTGTTGCTGTGCCTTTCAGCACTTAGCCTGACAGCATCAGAGCAGGTCTTGTGACTCGCACCATATGGACAAAGAAGTCCTCATTTTCATATCCTGCCTTCTCAGTTTCCCAATGACTATCTTTCGATAACGGATACAAAAACTTCGATGCATACACCGACAGTTATCGCAGGGGATTCTCACCCCATTCCCTTTTCACCCCATATATCCCCTGAGGACATATGGGACACTCTGTGTGATTATATTTAATTTTTTCTGATACGATTTTATCATAAATACAAAATAAAATCAAGTCAGAAAAACCGGAAAAATGCGAACTTTAATTCTTTTTTTCATGTGGATAACGTGTATTAATCCGTGGATAACTTTTAAAAAAAGGGGCGAAAATTGACATATTATCTGATTTTGTGTATAATATGTAAAAATGTGGATAACTTTTTTATATATTATATATAATGAATTTTTTTGAATTTTGCAGTTGATTTTTACTTTTTTTGGAGGTTGTTTTTTATGAACAGAGGCAGCGGAGTTTTGATGCACATTTCATCTCTTTGGGGCGAATATTCAATCGGGAGTTTCGGAAAGGAAGCCCTTGAATTTGTAGACTTTCTTTCCGAGTGTAATTTTACCTACTGGCAAGTTCTTCCCTTTTGTATGGTTGATGAATGTAATTCGCCCTATAAATCATATTCGGCATTTGGTGCCAATCCCTACTTTGTTGATCTTGACACCCTCTTTGAAAAAGGGCTTTTAACAGGTGACGATCTTCAGAGCGCCCGTCAAAAGTCTCCCCACAGCGCAGAATATGTCCGCCTTTATCACACAAGATTCGACCTTTTGAAAAAAGCATCTGAAAAGGCAGACGGTGAATACAGAAAGAAAATTGAAGATTTCATAGACGGTAATGCGCACCTTGCAAAGGTTTGTGAATTTATGGCACTTAAAAGTGCAAACTGCGAAAAATGCTGGACAGACTGGACGAACACCGAAATTGATCCTGAAGTTTTATTTGCATGGAAGTTTATTCAGTATGAATTCTTCACCCAATGGGCAAAAATCAAAAATTACGCAAACTCAAAAGGCATAAAAATTATTGGGGATATTCCCATATATGTTGCTCACGATTCTGCAGATGTCTGGGCAAACAAAAAGTATTTTGAACTCACAAGTGACGGAAAACCCAAACTTGTTGCAGGAGTTCCGCCCGACTATTTCTGCCCCGACGGACAACTCTGGGGAAATCCTCTGTATAACTGGGACGAAATGAAAAAAGACGGATTTTTGTGGTGGAAGGCAAGACTTGAGAATATGTTCTGCCTTTTTGACGGAGTGAGAATTGACCATTTCAGAGCCATTGAAGCCTACTGGGCTGTGGATGCAAAAGAAACCACCGCAAAATGCGGAAAATGGCTCAAAGGCCCCGGAAAGGACTTTATTGATGCCGTAAATTCCATAAAAGGTGACAAAATTATCATTGCAGAAGACCTTGGACATATCACAAAGGAAGTTGAAGACCTTGTGGCATATTCAGGCTACCCCGGAATGAGAGTTTTGCAGTTCGGGTTCATTGATTCAGGGGACAATCCCCACAAGCCCCACAACTATCCCAAAAATTCTGTTGCCTACACAGGCACCCACGACAATAACACTCTTCTTGGCTACGTCTGGGAACTTGACGGTCAAAAAAGAGATGAACTTATGGAATATGCAGGTCACTTTGATGACTGGAACAAGGGATACGACAGCATAATCCGCACCATCTTTATGTCAAATGCAGGCATTGTCATTTTGCCCATTCAGGATCTTTTAGGATACGGCTCGGACACAAGACTTAACATTCCGGGCAAAGCCGACGGCAACTGGCAGTTCAGAATTACACGCTCACAACTTGGTGAAATTAGCAAAGAAAAATACAAACGGCTTAATTTCCTTTATAAAAGATAACAAAAAATTGCCTAAATTCTGTATTTGTGGAATTTTTCTGTTGACAAAAGCCGATAGATAGTATATAATCTTAAATGGTTTGTAATCACTACAGATTTTATTTGCCGCTTTACTGGCAAAGGACGGCACTTAAATAGAATTTAAAGTGCAAATTGAGGAGGTGTAGTAATATGAAAAGAACATATCAGCCTAACGTAAGACACAGAAGCAAAGTTCACGGCTTCAGAGCAAGAATGAGCACTGCTAACGGCAGAAAGGTTTTGGCTCGCAGAAGACTTAAGGGCAGAAAAGTACTTTCAGCTTAAGATGATTTTACAAAGACCACTTAAGGTGGTCTTTTTTGCCATATTAAACCTTTTTATAGGTTAAGCACATGGGGCTTGGTTATGGCAAAGTTTTAAACACCGGGAGGGAATGTTATTATGAAAAATACTGTCAAACTCAACCGGGAATTTACTTATGCTTACAAAAAGGGCGCAAAACTCGTGACGGGTACCCTCGTTTTTTACTGGTACAAAAATCGTCAGTCCCGGACTAAGCTTGGACTCACCGTATCTTCGGCACTTGGAGGTTCGGTAGTCAGAAACAGATTAAAAAGGCTTATGCGTGCAGCCTACAGTGTGCGCAAAGATGACATTAAAGACGGCTATAACATAATTATTGCCGCAAGGGCAAAAATGGCCAGAGTAGAATTTGCCAGGATACAAAAGGATCTTGACTTTTGTCTTGAAAAGGCGGAACTTATATGATGAAAAAATTTCTTGCAGGAATCATTCGTTTTTATCAGAAATACATTTCGCCCATGAAGAAAAGTTGTTGCAGGTTTTATCCGACCTGTTCAAGTTATGCCCTTTCAGCCGTTGAAAAATACGGTGCTGTAAAGGGAAGTTTTCTTGCGGTCAAAAGAATCCTTAAATGTCATCCGTTCCACAAAGGCGGTTATGATCCGCTAAAGTAGATTTTCTTTTGAAAATCCCGCTTTTAACAGGAGGAAAATATGGATATTATAAAAGTTCCTATCGGGTATCTTCTCGACTGGATATATCAATTTGTAAATAACTACGGTGTGGCTCTCATACTTTTTACACTTGCAGTTAAATTAATACTTCTGCCTCTTACCTTAAAGCAGCAGAAATCCATGACCAAAATGCAGAAACTTCAGCCTAAACTTCAGGCATTGCAGGAAAAGTATAAAAACGATCAGCAGATGCTCAGCCAGGAAACAATGAAACTCTACAAGGAGTATGGCGCAAGCCCCATGGGCGGATGTCTTCCCCTTCTGATTCAACTTCCTATTCTGATTTCTCTTTACAGAGTTATCTATGAGCCTCTCAAATATATGTGTCACTTCGGCACAGAAAAAATAGCATCTCTTGCCGAAGAGGCAGGAATCGCCCTTAAGGGAAATATGATGGCGCAGATTGATGTGGCTCAGAAACTTGACATAATAAACTTCAATTTTCTGGGACTTAACCTTGCGGACAAACCTGAACTTTCTCTTGCTGCATGGGCAACCCTCTTAATTCCAGTTCTTGCCGCTGTAACAACCTATCTTTCAAGCAAAATCACACAGTGGATGAACAAAAATGATAATGACAAAAAGAAAGACGAGCCTCAAAAGCCTCAGCGTGTTCTTTCCACAGAGCCCAAAAGAAACGAACAAAACGGCGCACCTTCTGCTGAGGGTATGACAAAATCAATGTCTGTCGTTATGCCGATTTTCACTCTCTGGATAACCTACACTCTTCCTATGGCTATGGGACTTTACTGGATAGCATCAAACGTGTTTTCAATACTTCAGACTGTTCTTTTAAACGGATTTTATGCAAAGAAGTTTTCAACAGAAATTGAAACTCATGATTCCGAAAAGAGGTTAAAACAATCTGAAGCACACCCAAATAAAAAGAAAAGGAGAAACAAATGATGACAATAGAAAAAAGTGCTAAAACCAAAGAAGAAGCAATTGCTCTTGCTTTGGAAGAACTCGGCATAGAAGAAGATCAGGCACAAATCGAAGTTGTTGACGAGGGTTCAAAAGGTTTCCTCGGATTCGGAAGTAAAATGGCAACCGTAAAGGTGAGCAAAAAATCAGCAGAAAAGAAAAGTGTAAAATCAAAGGACTGCTGTCCCGATGATTGTGCAGACAAAGCAAAGGAATTTCTTTCAAAAGTTTTTGAACTTACAGGCGAAGACGTTACTGTTGATACAGTTTCAGACGGTGATGTTTTGAAAGTTAACCTTTCAGGTCCTGATATGGGAATTGTAATCGGCAAAAGAGGCGAAACTTTAGATGCTCTTCAGCACCTCACAAGCCTTGCAGTAAATAAAGGCGATTCAGGTTTCATGAAAATTTCTCTCGATGCTGAAAATTACCGTGCAAAAAGAAATGAAGCCCTTGAAAGTCTGGCAGGAAAGTTAGCAAACAAAGTTATGCGCACCAGAAGAAGCACAACTTTGGAGCCTATGAATGCATATGAAAGAAGAATCATTCATTCTGCCCTTCAGGATCACGAATTTGTTACAACCTACAGTATCGGTCAGGGAATTAACCGTAAAGTTGTAATAGCACTCAAACAGAAATAATAAAACCAAATAGTTTCGGTTCTTCCGGATATTAAAACATTTTTTATGGGGCTGTCTCAGTAATTGTATAATGCAAATAATTATGCATAAACCGGAGTTTATTGAATTGATGAAATAAGGTTAATATGAGAGCCTTCCCCTTGAGGGGAAGGTGGCAAGGCTTGCCTTGACGGATGAGGTGTAGCCGCTAAGCGGCGTAATAACAGGTGTACATTATAAACGAGACACCTCATCAGTCACCTTTCGGTGACAGCTTCTCCTCCAAGGAGAAGCCTTTCACTTTATTGTTTTTCATTTTCATTCGATAACATATACTCCGATTTGTTAGCTTATACAGTTAGTGAAACAGCCCCATTTGGGTTTTTGAAAGGAATTTTAAAATGGACATTTTTTCCACAATTGCCGCCATCTCCACTCCCTATGGAACAGGCGGAATATCCATCATAAGAATAAGCGGTCCCGATGCAATTGAAATCGGTGACAAAGTCTTTTTTTCTCCGTCAGGAAAAACTCTTGCCGAGTCAGATTCCCACACCATTTGCTACGGTCACATCAGGGACTGTGAAAACAATAAAATCGACACGGTGTTGGTATCTCTTATGAAAGCACCCCGCACCTTTACGGGTGAAGATACGGTTGAAATAAACTGCCACGGGGGTATTGTTGTCACAAACAAGGTTTTAGCGGAGGTCTTAAAAAACGGAGCAGTTCTGGCAGATCGCGGCGAATTTACAAAAAGAGCATTTTTAAACGGCAAAATCGACCTTTGTGAAGCCGAATCGGTCATTGATGTGATAAATTCAAAAACTTCTCTTCAACATCAGATTTCCGTCAACAATCTTGGAGGCGCACTTTCCGGCAAAATCAATTCCTTAAGACAAAGACTAATTGCTCTTTGTGCAAGCATTCAGGTTCTGATAGACTATCCTGACGAGGGACTGGAACCTGTAAGCGATGAGGAATTTGCAGAGGAACTTAAGAATATATATGAAGAAACAGACTCTCTTCTTGCCTCCTGCGAAAAAGGTAAACTCATACAGACAGGAATCAAAACCGCCATTGTGGGCAAACCAAACGTGGGAAAATCTTCCCTTTTAAATCTTCTCTCAGGAGAAAACAAAGCCATTGTCACAGACATTGCAGGCACAACAAGAGATGCAATTGAAGAACATGTAAGTCTTTCAGACATTGTCCTTTGTCTCATAGATACGGCAGGCATAAGAGAAACTGATGATCCGATAGAAAAAATAGGAGTTTCAAAATCCCTTGATTTTATAAAAGACGCCCAACTCATAATTTTTATGGCAGATGCCACAACAGGCCTTGACGGTGAAGATGAAAAAATTATAAGTCTTTGCAAAGGCAAAAAAGCAATTGCCCTGATCAACAAAACAGATTCAGGCAACCTTGTTTCAAAAGAAGAACTTGAAAATCATTTTGATTATGTTATAGAATTTTCGGTAAAAGAATCAAAAGGAACCGAAAATTTTGAAAACGCTGTAAAAAATCTTTTTGAAATGGGACAAATTGACGTGAATGCGACACCTGTCATAACAAACGCACGTCATGTCGATGCACTTTTCAAGGCAAAAAAATCATTGAAGAGTGCAATTGATGCAATAGAGTCCTTCATTCCCATAGACACAACATTCATTGATCTTGAAGAGGCGGCTTCCTCTTTGGGGGAAATTGTGGGACTGACGGTTTCAGAAGAAATTGTGGACAGGATTTTCCACTCTTTTTGCATAGGAAAGTAGTTTTCGTAATATATATAATCAAAAATTACAGGGGGAATTTATTTTGAAAAAAACACTTTTGATTTTTATTACAGCATATCTGATGATGTCAGCAATATGCACATATGCGGCAGATTCCATAGCAAAAACGGAAATCGGCATCACATTTTCCAAAGAGCCTGAAGAACATAATCCATGGACAGACCTTTCCTATTCTGCTATGGTGACCTTGCCCGAGGGCGTGGAAATCTTTACAAGAGGTACAGGATATGTTAAGGGACTTTATGTGCCTGAACTTGACTGTTACTACAACTTAAAAAACGGCGATGTGATAGAACTTACAATTCCTGCCATCTACAATAACTACTACAAAGAAGATTTTGAGTTTTCATTCATTCTTAATGTAAACAGAGAAAACGCCGACATTCCGGTAATTTCCGTTTCCACGGGGATAAAGAAAATCAACCCCGTAAAAATTCCTGCATACATAAACTATAACGTTACGGGTTCAGGAGGCGTGTATATCCCTGCAGGCACATTGGTGGAATATATGAACCCTGACAATCACAACTCCATGAGATCGTGCAAAGTTAAACTTTCAGACGGACGAATCACCTGGGTTCCCATGTCCTCAGTTTCAAGAAGTGACCATAATTTTACAATTCCCGACAATCTCACAGATTATGAAAGAGAAACTTTTGTCAATTCCATGGGATATGAGAGCAAAACACCCTATCTCATCTGGGTTAATAAAGAACGACAGAGACTCACGGTGTTCCTCGGTTCAAAAGGCAGTTGGAAAGCAGTTAACACTTTCCCCGTTGCAACAGGCAAAAATGCAACACCAACTCCCACAGTTGTATGCGAATATTCCTACAGAACCCGTTGGGTGACACCCTCATACACCTGCGATCCTGTTCTTTCTCTCTATGACGGATATGCCATTCACAATCAGCCCGTAAGTCCGTCAGGCTATGTGACAGACACCACCATAGGCAATCCCGCCTCTGCAGGATGCGTGAGAATGCTAAAAAAAGATGTTGAATGGGTAGCAAACTATGTACCTGTCAAAACCACCGTTGTAATATACTGATAAGGAAGGTTTAAACAATGTATTTTAAATCAAAGAAAAGTTATTCTTTTTTTACAATCATAATCACTCTCATACTCACCCTTTCCGTCTCTGCATCCGCAGCCTATGTTGGCTCATCCTTCATTTCATCTCAGGGCGCCTGTGTTATTGACTATGACACAGGGGATATCTATTATGAGCATAACGGATACTCCCCCAGAGTCCCTGCAAGCATGACAAAACTTATGAACCTTTTCTGCGTGTATGAAGCAATGGCAGAAGGAAAGTTTGACATAAACACCATCGTTCCCATAAGTGCCAACGTCTATGGAAAGTCAAGAAACCCGGAATATCAGACTGTTCCCCTTTATTATAATACTCCATATACCGTTGATGAACTTATCGGCATGGTTCTCACCTACTCAGACATCGGCTCAGCAGTTGCTCTGGCAGAACTTGTGTCGGGAAGTGAGTGGGCGTTTGTCGCTCTTATGAACCAAAAGGCTCAGGAAATGGGCGTCGATGCATATTTTTATGACTGTTTCGGCGTTGCACACAATCAGGTGACTCCCGTCGCTCTTGCAACCATAGTTAAAAACTTTATTGCAAAATATCCCGATATTTTGGAAAGAAGTGCAAAAAGAAGCGTATATTTCCACGGCAGAAATTACTACAGTACCAATCACCTTTTTGACACCTACTACTATCCCGGTGCTGACGGAATGAAAACCGGAACAACCTCTGCAGCAGGATATTGTTTCTGTGCCACCGCCCAAAGAGACGGCAGAAGAATGATTGCGGTTACCATGGCATCATCATCGTCTGGTCAGAGATTCCGTGATGCAACAGTTCTTCTTGACTATGGTTTCTCTTCGGCAAAGGCAAAATATGGCACAATATTTTACACAGACACTTCAACATTTTTAAATTCAAATGAAATTCCCACATTCAGTTATATGGGAAAGATCACTCTTGTTGCTCAGGATCTTGCAAACTACGGTTTTGACAGTTCATATAATAACGATTCAAGAACTCTCACCCTCACCTATAACCCGCAGAAAGCGGCAACTCCAATGTCTGTAGCGGAATATAAGGGCAAAGAGGGGCAATCAGCATTTCCTGTTACACCGACAGATATTAAAATTGAGATTATAAAAGACGGTCAGAGTTTTATTCTTGAAAACGCATATAACACAAACGGATATATGTGCCTTTTGCTTGATGACCTTCTTGGAATTTATGATGTATCCTGGAATCAGGAGCAAAGAAGAGCGGATATGACAACAAACTAAAAAGCAGGTAAAATCCGCACCCATATTGCGAGTGTAATTTGATATACAACAAAAAATCCGGCAGAAACTTTCTCCTGCCGGATTTTTTTTGTAAATTTAGAGTTTAGCGGTGAGTTTGTTTTGCAAACTCACCGAATGAAATGTGCCTTTCGGCACGTGAAATGGCTTCGCCATGAAATGACAACGCAGTTGTCATGATATGAATTCCTTTGGAATGGAGTGTTATACTTTAAGTACAGTCGACAAAGACACGAAATTCTGATATAATAGAAAAATCAGAAAGGTGTGAATCAAATGCCGATGACTTACAGTGATCAATTCAGAGAAGAAGCGCTTCGATTATCCGATGAAATTGG
>JAZQJX010000032.1:0-12138 GCA_045541875.1 Clostridia bacterium
TCAGGTGCATTTCATTCTCACTGATTGAAAATCAATCAGTGAGTTAAACTCCAATTTATCAACAGAATTTCGAGGTGTATATATGTTTCAAAATTCTATAGTATATCAGATAATGTTTCGCAATTTCAATTCCGAAGGTACAATAAAAAGTGCCGAAAAACTTCTTCCGTTCATAAAAGAACTCGGAACAGATATTGTCTATATAACCCCCATATGGGAAGCAGATGACGATGAAAACAGAGAATTCTGGAGTCCAAGGCAAATTAAAAGCGGACTTAATAATCCCAAAAACCCATACAGAATAAAAGACTACTATTCCATAGATTCAGAGTATGGAACAATGGAAGATTTAAAAAATTTTACAGATACTGCACATTCCCTTGGAATGAGAGTGATTTTTGACATTGTATATTTTCATTGCAGTCCAAAATCTGTGATGATGGATATGAAAAAAGAATATATCGTAAGAGATGAAAACGAAACTCCTATGACAGGCAGATGGTGTTTTCCTATGCTTAATTTTGACTCTGATGCTCTTCGTGAATATCTTTATGGGAATATGCTGTATTACATAAAAGAAATTGGAGCAGACGGCTTCAGATGTGATGCGAGCGACAGCATACCGCCTGATTTCTGGGAAGAAGCAATCAAGAGAGTAAGAAAAATCAAACCTGAGGCTTTCTTTCTTCACGAGGGTGAAAGCGAAGGCTATATGGATAAGGGTTTTGATGCAAACTATGGTTTTGCATGGATGGAGACTATGCAGGCGGTTTTTGCAGGGCTCAAAACAACAAACGACCTTTATGAAGCGTGGAAAAAGACTTTTGATGCAAATCCAAAAGGGACTCTTGTCACAAGAAGCCTTGACACTCACGATGTTGCAACAGACGGAATACCCATATCACAGGACACTGAGGAAAGAAAAAGCGTTCAGGAAGTTTTCGGTCCTGACGGTGTTGATGCTGCACTTGTGATAAATTATACCATTGATGGAATACCTTTCCTTTATAATGGCTATGAAATTGCAAACACCTCACCTCATTCTATGTATTCAAACCGATTCTATGGGAAAATGTGCACAGACTGGTCAAAACTTCAGACCAAAGAGGGGCAGGAAAGACTTGAACTTGTAAAAAATCTGGCAAAACTTAAGCATGCGGAAAATGCTCTTGCATTTGGAGAGACTCTTTGGAACACTCAAAATGACGGAATTGTTTCATTCATTCGTAAGTACAACAATGAAGAAATTCATGTTATAGTAAATCTCACAGGTGCTGATTTTGAGATGACTCTTTCAAATTCAGAAACGATTCTTCTTTCAAACAAATCTTTCACATCAGGGAACAATATAACAATATCTCATAAAGGTTATGTAGTGACAAAGAATACAATTTGGGACATTAAATAGCAGATTCGGACAAATTAAAAAGCCTGAAACGACATTGAATGATAAACTCTTTTGTGATATTATCATAATATAAAAGGACTTATCGGGGATATAATAAACACATCGCACAAGCGAAATAAGATATATCGCTCCATATACGAGGTGCTGTTATGAAAGAGTCATATAAAGAAAAAGTTTATGAATTTTCCAAAATTTTACAATATAGTAATGAATGGGTTGGCAACATTCAGGTGGTTCAAATCGGTGAAACCTGTCTTGAAAGGGCAGCGTGTATAGAAGAACACATTCAGACCTGCAACGAAATCACCTATGTCATATCAGGTAAAGGAACTCTTATAACTAACAAAGAATCTGTTGAGTGTAATGCGGGAGATATTCAGATAATATCAAAGGGTGTGTCTCACAAACTCATAGCAGACAAGGATAATCAGTTCAGATATATTCATTTTGCATTTAATTTTGATAACTATGAACCAAAAGTTCTTGCAGAGTTTTACGGTCAGTGTACAAACATTTTTATTCGTGATTCAAGAACCATAAAGCATCTTTTGAATATGCTTGTTGATGAATATTATAAAGATTCAGGCTTCACAAACATTGTCCGTGACAACCTCATCCAACTTGTTCTTGTTATGATATGGAGAAGAGTTCATGAAAATTCAGACTCAAGCCGCATCATACCCGCCACAGACACAATGGGAAATCTTGTTTATAACATAATCAAATATGTTGACGAACACATTTCCGAAAAAGTCACCGTAGCTCAAATTTCAAAACATTTTTCCTATTCCGTGAGTTATATATCACACCTTTTTAAAATAAAAACAGGTGTACCCTTAAAGGAATATATAATAGCCGTAAGAATGAGTCATGCACGAGATCTTCTTTTGGAGGGGAAATCTTCCCTTTCCGAAGTTGCCCATCTTACAGGCTATGAAAGTATGCAGTCCTTTTGCAAAAGATTTAAACAACACACCGGCATAACTCCCGGTAGTATAAAAAGAAGAATAAAAGAATGAAAACTGGAGGAAATTATGAAAAAAATAGGCTTTATTGATTACTATCTTGATGAATGGCACGCAAATAACTATCCTGCATTTTTTGAAAATGTGGTAGGGGATGAAATGAAAGTTTGCTATGCCTGGGCAAAAATTGACGCACCAAACGGTATGACAAATAAAGAATGGTCAGAAAAATATAATATTCCTCTTTTGAATACAATGGAGGAAGTTATTGAAAAGAGTGACTACATAATCGTTCTTTCACCTGATAACCCTGAAATGCATCTTGAACTCACAGACCTTCCTTTAAAATCAGGTAAGCCTGTGTATGTTGACAAAACTTTCGCACCCACACTCGCCGATGCAAGAAAAATCTTTGAAAATGCAGATAAACATGGAACACCTTGCTATTCAAGTTCTGCACTAAACTTTACACCCGAACTTAAAAATGTTAAAAAAGAGGGCATAACAAGAATCAACAGCGTGGGAAGCGGTAGATTTGAAATTTATGCAATCCATCAGATCGAACAGATTGTAAACCTTATGGGACCTGATGCAAAAAGAGTAATGTATCTTGGAAAGTCCGATCATCCTGCAATGCTTATTGAATTTTCAAACGGAAGAATTGCTCAGATAAATCACTTTATGGATCAGCCTTTCTCTATGTCCATAGGATATGAAGACGGCACAACTGCATCAATGAGAGTAGATTCTGACTTTTTCGGTGAATGCCTTTCTTCAATGGCAGAGTTTTTCAGAACATCCGAAATTCCTGTTCCACACTCCCAGACTCTTGCTGTAATTGCCATCATTGAAGCAGGCAACAAAGCAAGAAATAATCCTTATGAGTGGGTTGAGGTTGGAAATTAATATAGCCTGACAGAAGTCATCCGAACCTGATTTTACAATGAATCAATCTGTTTTTACATTGACATATTAAAAAGTGATTATATAATGACTGTATAATCGTAAATTATAAACAAAAATTTAGATGATTCAATGATTTTTTGTGATAAATTACACTATTGTTCATTGACATGGGCAATTTATGCACGTATAATATTATCATCAGATGATAATGTGTAAAAAAATGATAGAAAACATGTAATAGAACGGATATTACATATGTACAAACAGTGATATAATTATTTGGTGAATGTGCACATATTTTTTTGTCTTACATTTGCGAATTAGCAATATTGTGATAAAAAATAGCAATAATGTGCGTTGAATTATTTTGAATAATGATATATAATTTTCTATTATATAGTGACTTATGGATGTTACAAAATGATAAAATTAAACCTGTCAGTCTGAATCTTTAGTATGAAAAAAACTTATGGGGATGCATGCCATAAGTTTTTAATCATAAATAAAATTAAAAAAGGAGTAGCGAAAATGGTAAAAAGATTTTTATCACTTGTCCTTGTTCTTGCTCTTTCATTAACAATGTTCACGTTTGTTAATGTTAGTGCTGCACAGGACATCACACTTGAAATTGCGGGTGAACCGTATTCCAAGTACACCATTCCCGGCACAGTGATCAACACTACATCTGTTGCAAGCTTGTCAGCCGGTCAGGAAGTTGTATATTTCCTCAACGGAGTTGAAGCAGGCAGGGCAAACGCTGCAGGCAATTTCAACTTCACATCTGTTGCCGGAACAAATGAATTCCAGGTAAAAATTATGAATGGAGAAACAGTTGTAGCAGAATCAAATGTTGTAACTCTCAATTTCACAGAATTGTTCAAAACAAAATCAATCAAAACAAGCCCACTTTCAACTCTTGACAATTCAAAAGTTTTCACAAATGAAGCTGTATTCAGCACAGGCTGGGCAACATTTACTAATGATCCTGATGAAAATTGCACAGGAACAGTTATGCACGTTAAAGAACCCACACCTGCTGCAACACGTGTAGGTCTCCCTCTTTCAGCAACAAGTACAGGTGTTGAAATAGTAGATTTTGAATTCTACGGTGAACACTACACCGGTGGATTGTACAGTGCATCTATTTCTGCAAATTGCGGATGTAGTCATGGTAGTATAGCTGCTATGGACTGGCCTTCAGGTACTGCAGTAAACGGCGTTTCAAGAAGCTACAAATATCCCAAAAAACAGTGGATAAAAATGAGCATGGTTATAGATAACTATACAAACACATATGATCTTTATGCGGACGGTGTTCAGATTGTATCTGCAAGACCTTTCTGTACTAATGATAAACACACAGTGGAAGATCCCATCATAAATGCAGTTCAGCTTCCCAGCCCCGGTTGGTTAGGAACAGTTACTGTCGGAACAGATTCAGCCGGTAATGCTATAAAAGAACAACATCATGGTGAATTCTATCTCAAGAACCTTGATTATTATACATGTAATACTGCATCCGTAATTGCATCAGTTCCCGAATCTGTTGTTGCAGGAAGTAAATTTGTTGTTAATGTTGTAAATGGTAAATTTGCTGAAGGACAGCAGTTCATCTATAATGTAAACGGTGTAGATTCTGAACCCACAGAAGCTGAACAGTATGTATGTAACGAAGCGAAAAGCGGTACAAATACAATCATTGTAAAAGCTGTTAAAGATGACAAAGTTCTTGCTGTATCTGAGCCTGTGACCGCTGTTGGCTATTATGCGCCAAATGAGTCGGCTGTGATTTTCAACGATGTTAAAACTACTGATGCCGGTCACAAAGCGGGTGAGTATAGTATCATAGATGTGTCAGGTACTTATCCTGATCGTGATAATGTTCAGAAATTCACAATCACTCATGCTAGTACAAGTTACTATCCTCAAAGCGGAACTCATCCGACAACAGGTGTAGGTGGAAGAGGCTATTTGGCATCTGCTGTATGTGCGGCCTCTGACTGTCTTACTATTTCATATGACCTTAATGTTGAACAATTAGATGGCACAATAACAAATACTCTTGACTATTATTATAATAATAATGGTAGCACAACAGATAGTTATCCTATTATCATGATGATCAAGGATAAAGAAATTTCCTTTGGTGATGTATTAGCTAAATTTAACGGTGATGTCGTTTCTGTTCCTTTTGCTAAAGGTGTATGGAATAACATCAAATATGTTTTTGTAAAAGAAAGTCAGACAGTATATTTTATGCTTAATGACACAGTTGTTCATTCGTTACTTTTCTCTGAACTTCCCGGTTCTTTATCACCTTTTGGCAAAAACATTATGTTTGTAATTTTCGGAAGTAATGCCAACGCTGAAGGATATACAAATACAACATATCTTGATAATTACTCTCTTGGTTATGGTGTAAACACTTACGAAATTTCTGTTTCTACATCTGCTGGAACATCAACAGTTCCAAGTGGAATGAAGGTTAATGTTAAGGCAGAATATAAACCGTCAGATGCTAAAGTGAATTATTATTGCAATGGTGTCCTTGTGCAAGCAAATACTTCTGATAAAGAAGCATTCGTGACTGCACAGCCCGATGCAAACATAGTTTATGCAGAATTGGTTGATAAATATGGCACAGTTCTTGCAACATCTGAAGAAACAACATTCTATGCATACGATGATGTAGTTAACACTGATGCATATAATAGAAGCGGTTCAACAGATATTTTGAAGAAACACAATAAGCACTCTGATGGAATTAAAAACGGTTACGAAGTAGCTAACCCATATGGTGAATGTGAATATGCGGTTGACACAACAACATTTGCTGATGATGAACATGGTTCTGTTCTCAAAATTGCGTCATCTGTAGCAAATACAAATTTAGCTCCGCTTATTAATGTACTGTCAAATAATCGTACTCACGCAGCAATGGCTAATTCTAAAGGTTTATATTCAATGTCAATTGATGTATATCCTGAATCAGTAAATGGAAGTGCATTCCAGTTTGCCAATGCATTAAAAACAAGTGAAAAATCGGAAGTTTACTTCTATTTCTTTAAAATTGTATCCGGCAAAATTCTTGTTTCAAAAGATGGATTGAACACTTACACAAACGTAGTAGAGATTCCTTGTGAAAAGAAATGGTATACATTGGAAGTTATATGTAATCCTTTTGAAGGAACTTATATTCTTGCTGTAAATGATGTTGTATATTCCGTAATTGATAAATCAGGAACAATTCAGTCGCCTGCATTTTCTAACACCGGTAATATGTATTACGACATCACACTCAATGGTTCAAAAGATGCTGAAAAACCCAATGTTGTATATCTAGATAATGTTGTTATCTCATATTCTTCTGTTCCCGCACATTCTGCTGTTAAATACACAAACGGCGCAAATGTTGTAACAAAGAGATCTGATATTTCAGCGGCAGAAGACCTTACAATCAAATTTGTTGCAAACAAAGGTGAATTTGCAAATGTTACCTGCATAGCAACAGTTCTTGAAAATAACGGAGAACTTGTGTGTCTTGCAACACAGGATGTAACATTCACAGAAGAAAAAACTTCCGAAAACGTAAGTCTCACACTTACAAATCTTCCTGATTCAATTGCAACAGGCGGATATACAGTTAATGTAATGCTTTGGGATAAAGTTACCCAGACACCAATCGTTACAAAGGTTGTATTACCTAACTGATAAATGTTAAATTATACGAATAACAAATTATGATTTAAACTAACAAAAGCAGTCAGGACAGATTAGTTCTGTTTTGGCTGCTTTTCTGTATAAATCCTGAAAAGTTTCTGCTTTTATTATTGCATAAGTTCAGATATTTCATATGCATATTTGACAAAATTTGATATTTGTTGTAACAGATAATTGATAAATAGTGGAGTGAACAGACATGAAAAAAATGACTGCAATCGTTCTCACAATTATGTTTTTTGTTACCTGCATAAATATTAATGTTTTGATTTTTTTGTGGAAACTAACGAATTCAAACAAAAATTATTGTGACATATAACACAATAATTTTGTTGACACAGGTATGTCTTATGTATATAATGTATAATATATATAAGAAAGTAATCGTTTTGTAATTTGCTGATGAAATGATATGAATTCTCTTGAAATAAAGAGAAAACAGGATTTTTTGATGCGGATTCAAACGATAGCATTTAAATAAAAAAAGGAGTAGAGAAGTATGAAAAAACTAATTTCAATCTTGCTTGCCATGACTCTCATCGTGTCATGCTTCACAGTTCCCGTACTTGCTGAAAATGAAGCAATTACACTCGAACTTGTGCTTGGAGCAAATGATGCATCATGGTCAGCAACCACTATTCCCGGCACAATCATCAATACACTTTCAGCAGCTGAACTTGCCGAAGGTCAGGAAATAGCATATTTCCTTAATGATGAAGAAGTTGGAAGAGAATTAGAAGCCGGCACTTTCAATTTTGAAAGTGTTGCAGGCGCAAACAAATTCCAGGCAAAAATCATGGATGGTGAAACAGTTGTTGCATCATCAAATGTTGTAGAACTTGACTTTGTTCGTCTTACAAAAGGCGAAACACTCAAATCAAGTCCTCTTTCAAATGAAGATGAATTAAAAGCAACAATTACAAATGCAGCCACTTCTCTCGATGCAGGCTGGGCAAGATTTGATGCTGATCCTGCTGACGAAGATGCAGGCACAGTTCTTCACATGAAAGAACCCTCAGCCGGTGCTGCAGCTGTTGGCCTTTCTCTCGATGGTTTTGTGGAAAATGATCCCAAACTCGACACAGGTATGGTAAGGGTAGATTTTGAATTCTATGCTGTATCTTTTGCGGGAACAATGTATTCTGCATACATAGAAACAAACTGTGGATGTAACCACACACAGCAGGCATTCACAGACTGGCCTTCACAAAAGGCTAGTAATGTTACAAGAGAATATACATATCCTGAACGCCAATGGATTGATATGAGTCTTGTTGTTGACAACGAAAACAAAACTTATGACTTATATGCAGAAGGAGTTCAGATGATAACACAAAGACCTTTCTGTATAAATGCAGCTCACAACAATCAGAGAATAACATCAATTCAGTTTCCTCGTCCCGGTTGGGCAGGTACTGTTAAGCTTACAGATGAAGAAGGTAACCCCTTATACGAACTCGATGATGAAGGAAATCCCAAGCTTAATGACAAGGGTAACCCCATTCAGTTGACAGAAAAACACAATGCTGAATTCTATCTCAAGAATGTTGAATACTATAAAGTTGAAGCAGCAAGAATAACAGCATCAGTTCCCTCAACAGCTCTTGTTGGCGGAGAATTCATGGTTGTTGCAAGTGAAAAATTTGACCCCGATATGCAGTATGTATATGTTGTAGATGGTGTTGAATCCGAACCCACAGACAGTAATACATATGTTTGTCAGGATGTGAAAAAAGGCGAAACAACAGTTGTTGTAAAAGCAGTTATAGATGGCGAAGTTATTATGTCTACAGAGGAATTCGTTGTTGAAGGCAAAAGCGTTATCCTTTCATCAACTCATAGCTTCCCTTACAACGCGTTGAATATTGACCTCAAAGTTGACGATAATGCAAATACAAGCTATGAAAAGAACCTTGCAGCATCTGAAAATCACGAAACAAGATATCAGGTTGCAGAAGGTGTGTTTGAAGACCGCGAAGGTGCTATTGAGTTCTATCTCAAAGATGCAGCATACAATCAGGCTTCATATCCTCAGGCAGCATCAAGATATTTCTTCACAAACAAAGAAGCACAGTATGTTTCTGTTTCTTATGATATCAACATTTCTAAACTTGCAAACTACCTTAACATCCAGATAGATAACTATTATCAGGGTGGTGAAGGTTATCCTTCAGTCTTTGTATTTAATTCAGACGGTACATTGGGTGTTGGTGTTGAAAAGTATGGCAAAATAACAACAACATACAATAAAGATCAGTGGTATAATGTTGAAATGATTATCTCCAACCCTGATGAAGTGGTATTCTTCCTCGTTGATGGAGTGGTAGTTTCAACAGTTGCAATCGACAAATTCAATTCAGGTAAAGCTCTTGTTCTCGAAGATATCCTCTCATCCAAAAATCTTGCAATGTTTATGATAGCAGGTCTTGGCGGAAAAGCAGGTGCAGACAAGGAAAGCCTTGTATATTTTGATAACTATGAAATAAAACTCGGTCTTGCTCCAACTGTTGAAGTTGCAACTGTAGCAAATGGCAAAGGCGTTCCCGTAGGCTCAAAAGTTATGGTAACTGCAAATGCAAATGTTGAAGACGTAACATATAACTACTATCTCAACGGTGAGTTATATGATGCAAATTCCGATGATGCAGTTTCATATGCTCAGGCAGAAAAAGGCACAAATACCGTATATGCAGAAATTCTTGACAAAACAGGTGATGTAATTGCAACATCCGAACCGGTAGTGTTTGAAGGCTACAAAGACGAGTTTGTGGCAGCCGTTGAAAGAAGCGGTTCACTCTCCACCTTAAACAAGCACAATAAACATAACCCTGCTTCGGCAGAATATAAAGACTTTGGTGCAGTCGATGCTGTAAACGATGCAGAGACCTTTGCAGATGGCGCACATGGCGAAGTTCTCAAACTTTCAGCAGCTCAGGCCGGTGAACAAGGAAACGGCATAAACGTGCTTACGGCATATGCAAATCGTAGACCAAAAACTCTTATGGAAAAGGCAACAAAACTGTATGCACAGTCTGTTGACGTATATCCCGAATCAATTATTGCGGGCGCTCTCACATTTAGATTCTACAATCCTTCACTCACAAGCACTGAAAGATCTTTTGCATGGTTCAAAATTGATACTGACTATATCTATATAGCTAAAAATGTTGGTGCAACAGAGTTTGAAAAAATTCCCTACACAGGTGATTGGTACACTCTCAAAGCCATCTACAATCCTGCAGAAAGCACCTACACACTCGCAGTTAATGATATTATATATGCTGTAATCGTTGAAGAAGTAAATGCTCCTGCAGTATTTGCAAATGAAAACATTGACCAGAACTGCTTATATCTTGATATAACACTCAACGGTTCTCTTGTTGAAGGAAATCCCAATGTTGTATATATTGACAATCATGTTCTTTCATATTCAACAGTTCCTTTCGTTGAAGTTTCAACCTTGGCTGAAAATAAAGGCATACTTGCAGGTTCCAAAATTATGGTAAATGCAACTTCAAATGTTTCTGACGCAAAATATAACTTCTACATCAATGGTAAGTTGTTTGAAGAAGCAAACACAAGCGGCGAAGCATATGCAAAAGCTAATGCAGGTGTTAATATCGTATATGCTGAAATCATTGATGCAGACGGCGAAGTTGTTGCTGTTTCAGAAGATGTAACTTTTGAAGGATTTATTGACGAATTTGTTAATGTGGCAGAAAGAAGCGGTTCAACTTCCACATTCCAGACACACAACAAGCACGTTCCCACAAGCACAGAATATAAAGATTATGGTGCTGTATCTTCCGAAAATGACGTAGAAACTTTCGCAGGTACAAAGCACGGTGATGTTCTCAAACTTTCTGCAGCTCAGGCCGGTGAACAAGGAAACGGCATAAATGTTCTTACAGCATATGCAAACCGTAAGCCAAATGCTCTCATGGCAAATGCAGATAAGATGTATGCACAGTCTGTAGATGTATATCCTGAATCAATTGTTGCAAATAATGTAAGCTTCAGATTCTACGCGCCATCACTTACAAATGCCGAAAGACACCTCAGCGGCTTCAAGATTGATTCTGACTACATCTATGTTGCGAAAGATCTTGGTGCAACAGACTTTGTTAAAGTACCCTATACAAGCGACTGGTACACACTCAAGATTATCTATGATCCTGCAAATTGCAACTACTCTCTCCTTGTTGACGATGTTGTATATTCTATAATTGTAGATGAAGCAAATGCTCCTGCAGTGTTCAATGATCCTGAAAAGTTAGCAGGAAACTATCTCTATCTTGACGTGCTTCTCGGTGGTTCTCTTGTTGAAGGAAATCCCAATGTTGTATATATTGACAACCACGTTCTCTCATATTCGGCATACCCCGAAGTTCATTCGGAAATCAAATATCTCAACAAAGCTGACTACATCACAAACAAGAGCGAAATCTCAAGTGCATCAGATCTCATCGTTGAGTTCGTTGCAGTAAAAGGTGATTATGAAAACGTTCTTTGCGTGGCAACAATTGTTGATGCAAAAGGCAAACTCCAGTGTGTTGCAACACAGACAGTAGATTTCACAGAAGAGATTGAAGCAGAAGCTGTAACTCTTACTCTTGAAAATCTCCCTGAAGATCTTGCTACAGGTGATTATTCAGTAAACGTAATGCTTTGGGATGCCGAAACATTCAAACCTATTACTGCAAAAACAGTAATGGCAGATTGATTCACATCTTGTCGGATTAAATAGCAAAAACAGTAATATAGATTGATATATACACAAGGATGACATTTTGTCATTATGAATATAGTAAATCCACCAAAACCCCATTTGTTTCCGGATGGGGTTTTGTGATGTTTATAAGCAGTTGCGTCAGTATCCGAACTCGCCTAAAACAAGTAAAATAGCCGTTTTTCTTCGTTGTTGGTCTTGAAATACGTCAAGTATTCCTGCGACCTGCCGTCTCGAAAAACAAACAATTTTATCTTGTACTACTTCAAAAATGGGTGGTTTTCGTTATACAATAAGATATCCCCCGCTTGATATTAATATCAAGTGGGGGATTATAGTTGCTCCAAATATAAAACCAAACATGATAAAAGCATTATCGTTCTTATTGATAATACAATATTCACAACCCA